>JAQFVJ010000071.1 GCA_029439525.1 Caballeronia sp. BR6202001591004 | reverse complement strand
GGTTATGTCCTGGTAGAGATGGAAATGACGGACGAGACGTGGCACCTGGTCAAGAACACAGCCAGGGTTACCGGTTTCGTCGGCGGCGCCCGCAATCGGCCGAGCCCGATTTCGCCACGCGAAGTCGAAAAGATCATGTCGCAGATGCAGGAAGGTGTCGAGAAGCCGCGGCCGAAGACACTTTTCGAAGTGGGCGAAATGGTCCGCGTCAAGGACGGTCCGTTTACCGAATTCAACGGCAACGTGGAAGAGGTGAACTACGAGAAGTCCCGAGTGCGTATTTCCGTCACGATCTTCGGACGATCGACTCCAGTCGAGCTCGAGTTCGGCCAGGTGGAAAAGCTTTAATGAATTCATCGCGCGATTCGCGCTTACGGTCCGCGTTATGGCCGTTGAGGAGCGTCAGTAGTCGAACGCGCGTTATCACTCACCGAACGCTTTCGCGTTCAGCAGAGGTTTTCAACATGGCAAAGAAAATTGTCGGCTTTATCAAACTGCAGATTCCTGCAGGTAAAGCCAATCCGTCGCCGCCGGTCGGTCCGGCACTGGGCCAACGCAGCCTGAACATCATGGAGTTCTGCAAGGCGTTCAACGCACAGACTCAGGGCATGGAGCCGGGTCTGCCGGTGCCGGTTGTTATCACGGCATTCGCGGACAAGAGCTTTACGTTCATTATGAAGACGCCGCCGGCTACCGTTCTGATCAAGAAGGCAGCCGCTGTGCAGAAGGGTTCGAGCAAGCCGCACACCGATAAGGTCGGTAACATCACCCGCGCTCAAGCGGAAGAAATCGCAAAGACCAAGATGCTGGATCTTACGGCAGCGGACATGGACGCCGCCGTGCGCACGATCGCCGGCAGCGCGCGTTCGATGGGTATCACTGTGGAGGGCGTGTAAATGGCTAAGCTTTCGAAGCGCCTTCAGGCATTCGCGGACAAGGTTGATCGTCAGAAGCTGTATGCGATCGACGGCGCACTGGCACTCGTGAAGGAATGCGCGAGCGCGAAGTTCGACGAGTCGATCGACGTTGCTGTGCAACTCGGCACCGATGCGAAGAAGTCGGACCAAGTGGTTCGTGGCCCCGTGGTTCTGCCGGCTGGGACCGGCAAGTCGGTTCGCGTGGCAGTGTTCGCGCAAGGCGACAAGGCTGAACAAGCTCGCGCAGCTGGCGCGGACGTGGTCGGCATGGAAGACCTGGCTGAGCAAGTCAAGGCCGGCAACCTGAACTTCGACGTCTTGATCGCTTCGCCGGACACGATGCGCGTGGTTGGTACGCTGGGTCAGATTCTCGGCCCGCGCGGCCTGATGCCGAACCCGAAGGTCGGCACCGTGACGCCGGATGTCGCGCAAGCGGTCAAGAACGTCAAGGCTGGTCAGGTGCAGTTCCGCGTCGACAAGGCCGGTATCATCCACGGCACGATCGGCCTCGCTTCGTTCGAACCGGCAAAGTTGCGTGAGAACCTGTCGGCGTTGATCGACGCTCTGCAAAAGGCGAAGCCGGCGACGAGCAAGGGCGTGTACCTCCGCAAGATCGCTGTGTCGAGCACGATGGGTGTAGGCGTTCGCGTGGATCAAGCCACGCTAGCGCAGTAAGAATCTTGGGCGCGGTCAGAGGCCGCGTCAAAAAAGGGCTTTGGGCGGTTGCAAGATTCAAAGATCGAGCAGCCGGTTGTCAAAGACCGTTGGTGGTGGTGCATCAGGTAGGCGCCGCCTCAATTCAAGCCAACGCAGATGGCGAACCCGAAACAGTTTTGCAGTGTTTGAAGTCGGTTGTCGAACGTCGTGAAACGGTCACTAATCGATCGAAATACCCCTAACAGTCGGACGCCGTTATCGAACGTGGTGCATGAGGGTTGTTCGCCCGAGTGCATCGAATCTGGAGGTTTACCGTGCCACTGAACAAAGAAGATAAGCAGGCAGTCGTCGCTGAAGTCGCCGCGCAAGTCGCGAACGCTCAGACGATGGTGCTCGCTGAGTATCGTGGGATCACGGTTGGCGATCTGACCAAGCTGCGCGCGAAAGCGCGCGAGCAACAGGTTTATCTCCGCGTGTTGAAAAACACGCTGGCGCGTCGTGCCGTCGAAGGTACTCCGTTCGCCCCGCTGGCTGAGCAGATGACCGGCCCTCTGATCTACGGCATCTCGGAAGATGCCATTGCCGCTGCCAAGGTCGTCAACGACTTCGGCAAGAGCAATGACAAGTTGATCATCAAGGCTGGTTCCTACGAAGGCAAGGTGATGGACAAGGCAGGCGTGCAAGCGCTGGCCAACATCCCGAGCCGCGAAGAACTGCTCCCCAAGCTGCTGTTCGTCATGCAGGCACCTGTTTCCGGCTTCGCGCGCGCCATGGCCGCGCTGGCTGAAAAGAAGCAGGGCGAAGGAAGCTGCGTAACGAGACCGCGCTTGGGCGCTAGTCGCTTAAGTTAGGCAAAGCTAGATCGCTAGCTCGATCCGAATTCAATTTAGGAGTATTTCAAATGGCAATCGCAAAAGAAGACATCCTGGAAGCCGTTGGCGCGATGTCGGTGCTGGAACTGAACGAGCTGGTCAAAGCGTTCGAAGAGAAGTTTGGCGTGTCGGCAGCTGCTGTTGCAATTGCTGGCCCGGCAGGTGCAGGCGGCGGCGCTGCTGCTGAAGAGCAAACGGAATTCACCGTGAACCTGCTCGAAGCAGGCGCGAACAAGGTTTCCGTGATTAAGGCAGTTCGCGAACTGACGGGTCTCGGCCTGAAGGAGGCGAAGGATCTGGTCGACGGCGCACCGAAGCCTATCAAGGAAGGCGTGCTCAAGGCTGCTGCTGAAGAAGCGAAGAAGAAGCTGGAAGACGCTGGCGCGAATGCTGAAATCAAGTAAGTTTGCTTGCACTATGCGAAGGCTGGCGGTTTTTCACCGCCGGCCTTTTTGTGCTTTGTGGGGGGCACAGTTTTTATGCTTGGAAACAGGCATAAATGTCCCCGCAGCAGTCAAAGAGAACAGTCGGATCAGCATATTTTTCCGGCTGTTCTCTTTGTGTGTCTTCTGAGGCGCGACTGCAGAAGGCAAGTTTGGTCGGGTAGCGGGAAACACAGGCATCCGCTGCCGTCAGCTAGCGGTTGGTAGCGGCCCAACCACCAAGCTTCTAGACTTGCGCGTTTTCCCGGACAACATCGCGAGTCTCAGTCGGTGAACACCGGGCTGCGTCGTCGAGGTATCCCGCCTCGGTAGCGCCCGCCGTGATTCGGAGATCGTATGCAATATTCCTTCACAGAGAAGAAGCGTATTCGCAAGAGTTTCGCGAAACGCCCCATCGTTCACCAAGTTCCCTTTTTGCTGGCGACCCAGCTTGAATCATTCCAGACGTTTCTGCAAGCAGACACGTCGTTTTCCTCGCAGCGCAAGGCAGAAGGTCTGCAAGCTGCATTCAGCTCCGTTTTTCCCATTGTCTCGCACAATGGTTTTGCGCGGCTAGAGTTCGTCAGCTACATGCTGTCGCCTCCCGCATTCAACATCAAGGAATGCCAGCAGCGTGGTCTCACGTACTGCTCGGCCCTGCGCGCGAAAGTGCGTCTGGTTCTGCTTGACAAGGAATCGCCGAGCAGGCCGGTCGTCAAGGAAGTGAAGGAACAAGAATTGTACATGGGCGAAATTCCGCTCATGACGCCGACGGGTTCGTTCGTCATCAACGGTACGGAGCGCGTGATCGTCTCGCAGCTTCACCGTTCGCCGGGCGTGTTCTTCGAGCACGACAAGGGCAAGACGCACAGCTCGGGCAAGCTGCTGTTCTCGGCTCGTATTATTCCCTACCGCGGTTCGTGGCTCGACTTCGAGTTTGACCCGAAAGACGTGCTGTACTTCCGCGTCGACCGTCGTCGCAAGATGCCAGTCACGATCCTGCTGAAGGCCATCGGTCTGACGCCGGAGCAGATCCTCGCGAACTTCTTTGTCTTCGACAACTTCCAGTTGATGAGCGAAGGCGCGCAAATGGAATTCGTTCCTGAGCGTCTGCGCGGCGAAGTCGCGCGCTTCGACATTCAGGATCGCGCAGGCAACGTCATCGTCACGAAGGACAAGCGGATCAACGCGAAGCACATTCGCGACCTCGAAAACGCCAAGACGAAATTCATCTCGGTGCCCGAGGAGTATTTGCTCGGCCGTGTGCTGGCGAAGAACGTCATCGATCCGGAAACGGGCGAAGTGATCGCCAACGCCAACGACGAAATCACCGAAAGCGTGCTCGAGAAGCTGCGCGAGGCGAAGGTCAAGGACATCCAGACGCTCTACACGAACGATCTGGATCAGGGTCCGTACATCTCGTCGACGCTGCGTATCGATGAAACCGCGGACAAGATGGCCGCGCGCATCGCGATCTATCGCATGATGCGTCCGGGCGAACCGCCGACCGAAGAAGCGGTCGAGGCGCTGTTCAACCGTCTGTTCTACAGCGAAGAAGCGTACGACCTGTCGAAGGTCGGCCGCATGAAGTTCAACCGTCGCGTCGGGCGTGACGAAATCACCGGCCCGATGACGCTGCAGGACGACGACATCCTCGCGACCATCAAGATCCTCGTCGAGCTGCGTAACGGCAAAGGCGAAGTGGACGACATCGACCACCTCGGCAATCGTCGTGTGCGTTGCGTCGGCGAACTCGCGGAGAATCAGTTCCGCGCGGGTCTCGTGCGTGTCGAACGTGCCGTGAAGGAACGCCTCGGCCAGGCTGAAAGCGAAAACCTGATGCCGCACGACCTGATCAACTCGAAGCCGATTTCGTCCGCGATTCGCGAGTTCTTCGGCTCGTCGCAGCTTTCTCAGTTTATGGACCAAACCAACCCGCTGTCGGAAATCACGCACAAGCGTCGTGTTTCCGCACTGGGCCCGGGCGGTCTGACGCGCGAGCGCGCGGGCTTCGAAGTCCGCGATGTGCATCCAACGCACTATGGTCGCGTGTGCCCGATCGAAACGCCGGAAGGTCCGAACATCGGTCTGATCAACTCGCTCGCTCTGTATGCGCACCTGAACGAATACGGCTTCCTCGAAACGCCGTATCGCAAGGTCGTGGACAGCAAAGTGACCGACCAGATCGACTATCTGTCTGCGATCGAAGAAGGCCGCTACGTGATTGCACAGGCGAATGCCGCCGTGAGCGAAGACGGCACGCTGACCGACGAACTCGTGTCGTCGCGTGAAGCGGGCGAAACGCTGATGGTCACGCCGGACCGCATCCAGTACATGGACGTGGCGCCGTCGCAGATCGTGTCGGTGGCGGCATCGCTGATTCCGTTCCTCGAGCACGACGACGCGAACCGTGCGTTGATGGGTTCGAACATGCAGCGCCAGGCTGTGCCTTGCCTGCGTCCGGAAAAGCCGGTCGTCGGTACGGGTATCGAGCGTACGGTTGCGCTCGACTCAGGTACGACGGTTCAGGCGCTGCGCGGTGGCGTGGTGGATTACGTCGACGCGGGCCGTATCGTGATTCGCGTGAACGACGATGAAGCCGTTGCAGGCGATGTCGGCGTGGACATCTACAACCTGATCAAGTACACGCGTTCGAACCAGAACACGAACATCAACCAGCGTCCGATCGCGAAGGTCGGCGACAAGGTGGCTCGTGGTGACGTGCTGGCTGACGGGGCATCGACCGATCTGGGCGAACTCGCGCTTGGTCAAAACATGCTCGTCGCGTTCATGCCGTGGAACGGCTACAACTTCGAAGACTCGATTTTGATCTCGGAGAAGGTGGTGGCCGATGATCGCTATACGTCGATCCACATCGAAGAGTTGAACGTCGTTGCTCGCGACACGAAGCTCGGACCGGAAGAAATCACGCGCGACATTTCGAACCTCGCTGAAGTGCAGCGAGGCCGTCTGGATGAGTCGGGTATCGTGTACATTGGCGCAGAAGTCGAAGCAGGCGACGTGCTGGTCGGCAAGGTCACGCCGAAGGGCGAAACCCAGCTGACGCCGGAAGAAAAGCTGCTGCGCGCGATCTTCGGTGAAAAGGCGTCCGACGTGAAGGACACGTCGCTGCGCGTGCCGTCGGGCATGAGCGGCACGGTAATCGACGTGCAGGTGTTCACGCGCGAAGGCATCACGCGTGACAAGCGCGCGCAACAGATCATCGACGACGAACTGAAGCGCTATCGCCTCGATTTGAACGATCAGCTGCGTATCGTGGAAGACGACGCGTTTTCGCGTCTCGCCCGCATGCTGAACGGCAAGGTCGCGAACGGCGGTCCGAAGAAGCTCGTGAAGTGCACGAAGATCGACCTCGCGTACCTCGAAGATCTCGACCACTATTACTGGTTCGACATCCGCCTCGCGGACGAAGAAGCAGCGGCACAACTGGAAGCGATCAAGGACTCGATCGAGCAGAAGCGTCACCAGTTCGACCTCGCGTTCGAAGAGAAGCGCAAAAAGCTCACGCAAGGCGACGAACTGCCGCCGGGCGTCCTGAAGATGGTCAAGGTGTACCTGGCCGTCAAGCGTCGTCTGCAGCCGGGCGACAAGATGGCAGGCCGCCACGGTAACAAGGGTGTCGTGTCGAAGATCGTTCCGATCGAAGACATGCCGTACATGGCAGACGGCCGTCCGGCCGACGTTGTACTGAACCCGCTGGGGGTGCCGTCACGGATGAACGTGGGTCAGATTCTCGAAGTGCATCTGGGCTGGGCCGCGAAGGGTCTCGGCTGGCGTATTGGCGAAATGTTGCAGCGTCAGACGAAGGTTGAGGAAATGCGCGCGTTCCTCACGAAGATCTACAACGAGTCGGGTCGTCAGGAAGAGCTGGACAAGTTCACCGACGATGAAATCCTCGAACTCACGAAGAATCTGCGTGAAGGCGTGCCGTTCGCGACGCCGGTGTTCGACGGTGCGACGGAAGACGAAATGTTCCGCGCGCTGGATCTGGCTTACCCGGATGAGATTGCGACGAACTTCGGCATGACCCCGTCGAAGAACCAGGTCACGCTGTACGACGGCCGTACCGGCGAAGCATTCGAGCGCACGGTCACGGTCGGCTACATGCACTACCTGAAGCTGCACCACCTGGTCGACGACAAGATGCACGCACGTTCGACCGGCCCGTACTCGCTCGTCACGCAGCAGCCGCTGGGTGGTAAGGCACAGTTCGGTGGTCAGCGCTTCGGTGAAATGGAAGTGTGGGCGCTGGAAGCGTACGGCGCATCGTATGTGCTGCAAGAAATGCTGACGGTCAAGTCCGACGACGTGACGGGCCGGACCAAAGTTTATGAGAACCTGGTCAAGGGTGATCACGTCATCGACGCGGGCATGCCGGAATCCTTCAACGTGTTGGTGAAGGAAATCCGCTCGCTTGGTATTGATATCGATCTGGACCGCAACTAATCGGACTACGGAGAGAAAGCAATGAAAGCTCTGCTCGATCTATTCAAGCAAGTCCAACAAGAAGAAGTTTTTGATGCGATCAAGATCGGCCTCGCGTCGCCTGACAAGATTCGTTCTTGGTCGTTCGGCGAAGTGAAGAAGCCGGAAACCATCAACTACCGCACGTTCAAGCCGGAGCGGGATGGCCTGTTCTGCGCGAAGATTTTTGGTCCGATCAAGGACTACGAATGCCTTTGCGGCAAGTACAAGCGTCTGAAGCATCGCGGCGTGATCTGCGAAAAGTGCGGCGTCGAAGTGACGCTGGCGAAGGTGCGTCGTGAACGGATGGGCCACATCGAGCTGGCCTCGCCGGTCGCGCACATCTGGTTTCTGAAGTCGCTGCCGTCGCGTCTGGGCATGGTGCTCGACATGACGCTGCGGGACATCGAGCGCGTGCTGTACTTCGAAGCCTACGTGGTGATCGATCCGGGCATGACGCCGCTGAAAGCGCGGCAGATCATGACGGAAGAGGATTACTACAACAAGGTCGAAGAGTACGGTGACGAATTCCGTGCCGAAATGGGCGCGGAAGGCGTGCGCGAGCTGCTGCGCGCGATCAACATCGACGAACAGGTCGAAACGCTCCACACGGAACTGAAGAACACCGGTTCCGAAGCGAAGATCAAGAAGTATGCGAAGCGCCTGAAGGTGCTCGAGGCTTTCCAGCGTTCGGGCATCAAGCCTGACTGGATGGTGCTCGACGTGCTGCCTGTGCTGCCGCCGGAACTGCGTCCGCTGGTGCCGCTGGATGGTGGCCGCTTCGCGACGTCGGACCTGAACGACCTGTATCGCCGCGTGATCAACCGTAACAACCGGTTGAAGCGTCTGCTAGAGCTGAAGGCGCCTGAGATCATCGTCCGCAACGAAAAGCGGATGCTGCAGGAAGCCGTCGACTCGTTGCTCGACAACGGTCGTCGCGGCAAGGCGATGACCGGCGCGAACAAGCGTCCGCTGAAGTCGCTCGCTGACATGATCAAGGGTAAGGGCGGTCGTTTCCGTCAGAACCTGCTCGGTAAGCGCGTGGACTACTCGGGCCGTTCGGTGATTGTGGTCGGCCCGACGCTCAAGCTGTATCAGTGCGGTTTGCCGAAGCTGATGGCGCTTGAACTGTTCAAGCCGTTCATCTTCAACAAGCTGGAAGTGATGGGCGTGGCTACGACCATCAAGGCTGCGAAGAAGGAAGTCGAGAACCAGACGCCGGTGGTGTGGGACATTCTCGAAGAAGTCATTCGCGAACATCCGGTCATGCTGAACCGCGCGCCGACGCTGCACCGTCTCGGCATTCAGGCTTTCGAGCCGGTGTTGATCGAAGGTAAGGCAATTCAGCTGCACCCGCTCGTCTGCGGGGCGTTCAACGCCGATTTCGACGGTGACCAGATGGCCGTTCACGTGCCGCTGTCGCTCGAAGCGCAGATGGAAGCGCGCACGCTGATGCTGGCGTCGAACAACGTCCTGTTCCCGGCCAACGGCGATCCGTCGATCGTGCCGTCGCAAGATATCGTGCTGGGTCTTTACTACGCATCGCGTGAAGCGGTGAACGGCAAGGGCGAAGGCATGACGTTCACGGGCGTGTCGGAAGTGATCCGCGCGTACGAGAACAAGGAAGTCGAGCTGGCTTCGCGCGTCAACGTGCGTATCACCGAAATGGTGACAAACGAGGACAAGAGCGGCGCGCCGGCGTTCGTGCCGAAGATCTCGCTGTACGCGACGACGGTCGGCCGTTCGATCCTGTCGGAGATTCTGCCGCCAGGTCTGCCGTTCTCGGTGTTGAACAAGCCGCTGAAGAAGAAGCAGATTTCGCAGCTGATCAACACGGCGTTCCGCAAATGCGGTCTGCGCGAAACGGTGATTTTCGTCGACCAGCTGATGCAGATGGGCTTCCGCCTCGCAACGCGCGCCGGCATCTCGATTTGCGTGGACGACATGCTCGTGCCGCCGCAGAAAGAGACGATCGTCGGCGATGCCGCGAAGAAGGTGAAGGAGTACGACCGTCAGTACATGTCGGGTCTCGTCACGGCGCAAGAGCGTTACAACAACGTGGTCGACATCTGGTCGGCGACGTCGGAGTCCGTCGGCAAGGCGATGATGGAGCAGCTCGCGACGGAGCCGGTCACGGATCGTGAAGGCAACGAAACGAAGCAGGAGTCGTTCAACTCCATCTACATGATGGCCGACTCGGGCGCGCGTGGTTCCGCGGTGCAGATTCGTCAGCTGGCCGGTATGCGCGGCCTGATGGCGAAGCCGGACGGCTCGATTATCGAGACGCCGATTACCGCGAACTTCCGCGAAGGCCTGAACGTGTTGCAGTACTTCATCTCGACGCACGGTGCTCGTAAGGGTCTGGCGGATACGGCGTTGAAGACTGCGAACTCGGGTTACCTGACGCGTCGTCTCGTCGACGTGACGCAGGATCTGGTCGTTGTCGAAGACGATTGCGGCACGTCGAACGGCGTGGCGATGAAGGCGTTGGTCGAAGGCGGTGAAGTCGTCGAAGCGCTGCGTGACCGTATCCTCGGTCGCGTCGCGGTGGCGGACGTCGTCCATCCGGAAACGCAGGAAACGCTGTACGCGTCGGGTGATCTGCTCGACGAAGACTCGGTCGAAAAGATCGAAAGTCTGGGTATCGACGAAGTGCGCGTGCGCACGCCGCTAACCTGCGAAACGCGTTACGGCCTGTGCGCCGCGTGCTATGGCCGCGACCTCGGCCGCGGTTCGCGCGTGAACGTTGGTGAGGCAGTCGGTGTAATCGCTGCTCAGTCGATCGGTGAGCCGGGCACGCAGCTGACGATGCGTACGTTCCACATCGGTGGTGCGGCATCACGTGCGGCGGTGGCATCGACGGTCGAAGCGAAGTCGAACGGTACGGTGCGCTTCACGGCCACGATGCGTTACGTCAAGAATGCGAAGGGTGAGCCGGTCGTCATCTCGCGTTCGGGCGAGGCGATGATCGCGGACGACCTCGGTCGCGAGCGTGAGCGTCACAAGATTCCGTACGGCGCGATGCTGCTGCAACTCGACGGCGCGACCATCAAGGCCGGTGCGCAACTGGCTCAATGGGATCCGCTGACGCGTCCGATCATCACCGAGTGGGGCGGTACGGTGAAGTTCGAAAACGTCGAAGAAGGCGTGACGGTGGCCAAGCAGATCGACGACGTGACCGGCCTTTCGACCCTGGTCGTGATCAACGTGAAGCGCCGTGGTTCGCAGGCTTCGAAGAGTGTGCGTCCGCAGGTCAAGCTGCTCGACGTCAATGGCGAAGAAGTAAAGATCCACAACACGGATCATCCGGTGCAGATCGGCTTCCAGGTCGGCGCACTGATTACCGTGAAGGATGGTCAGCAAGTGCAGGTCGGTGAAGTGCTGGCACGTATCCCGGTTGAAGTGCAGAAGACGCGTGACATTACCGGTGGTCTGCCGCGTGTGGCCGAACTGTTCGAAGCGCGCTCGTCGAAGGACGCCGGCATTCTGGCCGAAGTCACGGGCACGACGTCGTTCGGTAAGGACACGAAGGGCAAGCAGCGTCTCGTTATCACAGACCTCGAGGGCAATCAGCACGAATTCCTGATCGCGAAGGAAAAGCAGGTGCTGGTGCACGATGGTCAGGTCGTCAACAAGGGCGAAATGATCGTGGACGGCCCGGCCGATCCGCACGACATCCTGCGTCTGCAGGGTATCGAGGCGTTGTCGCGCTACATCGTGGACGAAGTGCAGGACGTGTACCGTCTGCAAGGTGTGAAGATTAACGATAAGCACATCGAAGTGATCGTGCGTCAGATGCTTCGCCGCGTGCAGATCGTCGACAACGGCGATACGCGTTTCATCCCTGGCGAACAAGTCGAGCGGTCGGACATGCTCGACGAGAACGACAAGATGATCGCGGAAGACAAGCGTCCGGCAACGTCCGACAACGTGCTGCTCGGTATCACGAAGGCATCGCTCTCGACCGATTCGTTCATCTCGGCGGCGTCGTTCCAGGAAACGACCCGCGTACTGACCGAAGCGGCGATCATGGGCAAGCGCGACGATCTGCGCGGTCTGAAGGAAAACGTGATCGTCGGCCGTTTGATTCCGGCCGGTACGGGTCTCGCGTTCCACAAGGCGCGCAAGACGAAGGAGTCGGCGGATCGCGAACGCTTCGACCAGATCGCTGCCGAAGAGGCATTCGATTTCGGTACGCCGGAAGCCCCGGCAGCGGAGCAAACGCCGCACACCAACGAGTAAGCGCTTAACGTTCGTCGCTTCATAGAACCGCCCAGCTTCGGCTGGGCGGGGGTTTTTCGTCTGTTCGATTTGGGTCGTGTCCTCTTCGCCGAATGGCTAGCGACGGTCGAGTGCGTGGATGTGTTGATAGAATTCGTTATCTCTCACGCTGCACCGCGCTTTCTGCTCATGTCCCGTTCGCTCGAAATACTCAACGAAGTCTTCGGTTATCCCGCGTTCCGAGGGCAGCAGGCAGAAATTGTCGAGCATGTCGCGAATGGCGGCGATTCACTCGTGTTGATGCCGACGGGCGGCGGCAAATCGCTGTGTTATCAGATTCCATCGCTGGTGCGGCGTGAGGCGGGGCACGGCGCAGGTATCGTGGTGTCGCCGCTGATCGCGCTGATGCAGGATCAGGTCGCCGCGCTCACCGAAGTCGGCGTGAAGGCAGCATATCTCAACTCCACGCTATCGGGCGGGGAGGCGGCCGCCACCGAACGCGCGCTGCGCAACGGCGACATCGATCTGCTGTACGTCGCGCCGGAACGGCTGATGACGCCGCGCTTTCTCGATATGC
>JAQFVJ010000070.1 GCA_029439525.1 Caballeronia sp. BR6202001591004 | reverse complement strand
CCGCCGTGGTCGGCGGTTCTTCACCGGCGTGCGCTGGTGCGTGTCCGCGACCGATGCTGATCTGCGATTCGTTGATGAGGAAGCAGCACACGGCCACGATGTCGTCGGCGCCGACGTCCGAGTCGAGCCACAGCACGAGCTCGGGGCGTCAGTCCTTTGTTCTCCGACGATGCTTCCCAGGTTCCTCAACTCTCTTCAGTCAGAGTCGCCAGGTCCTTCTCGCCCCCCGTAGCGTAATTTTCAGGTGGGATCCAACGTCCGCCGTCCGTGCGCCGATATCTCCCGGCATCTCGGGGACAGCGGTTCCTGCATTCATTATTCCGTCGGTCAACTCGAACACACCGTCCCAGCAGCCGTCGTCTTCGATCGCTTCCATCGCCTGCCTGACGACGTGCGCTGGCGGCGCGTTCGGGCCGTCGAACAGCGCTTCCTCGAACGCAGTCGCGGCCGGCATCGGCGGCGCGACGGGCGGCGGCCACGGCCAGCGCCGGCGCCGCGGCTTGAGGCGCGCTGTCCTCTGAGGAGCTCGAGCCGCGCGCAGATTTGCGCGGCGGACTGCGCATCTGGCTCGGCGCTCGCGCGATACGCAGCGAGCTGGTCCGAGAACACGTCCTTGGTCGCGAAGAACGTGTCGATCATGTCGCGACGCAGTGTGAGTTCGTTTTTGCGCGCGATCCAGCAGCGACTCGAGGATGTGCGTCGTTTCCGTCAGCGCGGTAAAGTCGAAAGTCGCCGCGCCGCCCTTGATCGAATGCGCCGCGCGGAAGATCGCCGCGAGATCCTCGGGATCGAGATTCGCGACGTCGAGATTGAGCAGCAACTGCTCCATCTGCGCGAGCAGTTCATCAGCCTCGTCGAAGAACGGTTTGATAGAACTGGGTAATGTCGGGAGTCGTGCTTAAGTCACCGCTGAATGCTGTCCGGTCTTGCGTATTGCGCTTGGCGTTTCGCGTCGTGCGGCGCGTGGGTTCTGCCTGCTTCGTGCTGCTCCTGAGGCTCCGAGAGCGCCGCGTTCGGTCAGCAGGTCCGGATCGAGCGGTTTCTCGATCCAGCCCGTCGCGCCCGCGAAGCGGGCCGCGTCCTTGAACGGCTCGCCGCTCTCGGTCGTGAGCACCAGGATCGGGGTCGTCCGGTATGCGTAATTCGCGCGCAGCTCGTTGATCAGGTCGAAGCCGCACTTGCCCGGCATGTGCTGATCCGTCAGCACGAGATCGAAGCGCTCGACGAGCGCCCACTCCAGACCTTCGTTGCCGTCGCGGGCAACCGTGACCTCGTAGCCCGCCGTCGTCAGGGTGGCGGAGATGATTTGCCGCATGGCGGCGGAATTGTCGATGGCCAGAATGTTCTTGATCATGTCGGTTGTGTGCCTCAGCTCTTGCTTGTTTTGTTGTCGGCGCAAACGTGTGGACTCTTGAGCCTGATTTCGGGCAAATTTGTAAGCGTGCTCAACGGGTATGCCGAGGACGCGTGCCACGCGTCACTGCGCGACCGACGTGCGGCCGAGCACGGGCGCGATGCTCGCGATCGGCTTGGTCAGCGGATTGTTCGGACTGAGTCCGCGTCCGCTGCCGTTGTCGATGGTCGCGGGCGGCGCGCCGTCGTCGCGCAGCATCGCGGCTTCCGCGCGGCGATTGAGCATGATCACGCGCGCCGGTTCTCCGGGTCCATCGGGTCTTTCTGATTGAGGTTTTGCGTCGACGCGAGCCCGAGCACGCGCAGCACTTTCGATTCGTCCATGCCACCCGACACCAGCTCGCGCCGCGATGCGTTGGCGCCGTCCGCCGACAACTCCCAGTCGAGTAGCCGCGTTCGCCGCCCACGTACTGCACGGCGTCGGTGTGTCACTGCACGACGATGTGATTCGGCACGCCATTGAGCGTCTTGCCGATCTCGCGCAGGATGTCGCGCATGTACGGCTGCACGTTGTCGCTGGAGAGCGCGAACATCGAGCGCTTCTGCGTATCGACGATCTCGATGCGCAAGCCCTGTTGCGTCGATTCGATGCGGATCTGCTGCTTGAACTGGCGCATCGTCGGATTGGCCTCGATGGCGGCTATCAGCTTGATCTGGAGATCGTGCAAACGCTCCTGCTCGCGGCGTTCGAGTTCGTTGGCGGCCGCCTTGAGCAGCTCGTCGTCCTGCGCCTGCGGCGACGAACGTTGCGCGAGCTGCGTTTTGCCGTCGGAGCGGCGCGCATCGCCCGGCTCTTCGCTCGCGATATCGCGCCCGCCGCCGGTAATGATGCTGTTGTTCATGCCCACGGTCTTGCCGCTGACCATCGCCGCCTTGAGCGGTATCTGGAAGTATTCGGCCATGCCGCGACGCTGCACGGGCGAAGTCGACGACAGCAGCCACATCAGCAAAAAGAACGCCATCATCGGGGTCATGAAGTCCCCATGGCGAACTTCCACGCGCCGGCTGTGATGGCCTTTTCCTTGGCCATTGACGACGCGCTTGATGAAAATCGGACGATCTTTTTCGCCGCTCATTGCTAGTGCCCTGTTCGTTGCCACGGAGGCGTTACTTCGCTTTGACTTTACGGACGTGTTCCTCGAGTTCCGAAAACGACGGACGCTCCGTCGAGAACAGTACCTTGCTGCCGAACTCGACAGCGATGGCCGGCGCGTAGCCGTTGAGGCTCGCGAGAATGGTCACCTTGATGCACTGGAACAGCTTGGTCGCTCGGCCAGGCGCTGCTCTGCGACGCCCGCGAGCGGGCCGATGAAACCGTACGAAAGCAGAATGCCGAGGAAGGTGCCGACTAGCGCCTGGGCGATCATCTCGCCGAGAATCGCGGGCGGTTGATCGGCGGAGGTCATCGTATGCACGACGCCGATCACCGCGGCGACGATGCCGAACGCCGGCATCGCGTCGCCGATCTTGTGCAGCGCCTGCGCGGGCGCTTCGCCTTCGACGTGATGCGTCTCGATTTCCTCGTCCATGAGGCGCTCGATTTCGAACGCGTTCATGTTGCCGCCGACCATCAGGCGCAGCATCTGCTTCAACTTGCCAACGATCCCTATTCAGGCGGCCTCGTCGCCTATCTCGATGTCATCACCGCGCGGCAGCAATTGCTCACCAGCGAGCGGCAGGACGTGCAGATTCGCGGGCAGCAGCGCACCACGTCGGTTGCGCTCATGAAAGCGCTGGGCGGCGGCTGGAACGTCGATGATGCAGCACAAGATACGGCATCGAAAGACTCGATTAAGGAATCCGCACGCTAAAAACAAGACCGAATGTAAGCAGAGAGGCTGCGAGGAACGTATAATAGATAAATTGGACAACACGGTAAGCACACCCTCAAAAACCCACAGGTGCAGGCATGAAAGTCCTGATAGTGGAAGACGAACATAAAGTGGTGGATTACCTGCGCTCAGGTCTGACCGAGCAAGGCTGAGTCGTCGATGTCGCCATGGACGGCGAGGAAGGCACGCATCTCGCGATCGACTATGACTACGACTACGACGTGATCGTGCTGGACGTGATGCTGCCGCGTCGCGACGGCTTCGTGGTGCTCAAGGCGCTGCGCATGCAGAAGTCGACGCCCGTCATCATGCTGACCGCGCACGATCACGTGAACAATCGCGTGCGCGTCCTGCGCGAAGGGGCCCGGCGACTATCTCACCAAGCCCTTCTCGTTCCTCGAACTCGTCGAATAATTGCACGGGCTGGCACGCCGCATGCGCGCGCAGGAATCCACGCTCATTTCGGTGGGCGATCTGTATGTCGATCTGATCGGCCGACGCGCGACACGCGACGGCGTGCGGCTCGGTCTCACCGCGAAGGAGTTTCAGCTGTTGAGCATGCTGGCGCGGCGCCACGGCGATATCCTCTCGAAGACGGCGATCACCGAACTCGTCTGGGAAGTGGATTTCGAAAGTCACACCAACGTCGTCGAAACGGCGATCAAGCGGCTGCGCGCCAAGCTCGACGACCGTTCCGCAAGCTGCTTCACACCGTGCGTGATATGGGCTATGTGCTCGAAATACGCGAAGCCCGCGACACGCTCGAAGCCAGGGAAGACGCGAGGCCATCATGAACATGCCGCCGACCGACTCGCGCACACCACGTGCGCAATGTTCGATTGCGCGGCGTCTCGCGGTGATGTTCGCGCTTGTCGCGTTGCTCGTGTTCGCGCTGGTCGGCTCGGGATTGTTTCTCGTGCTGTGCGTGCAACTGGAGCAGCATTTGCGCGATTCGCTCGACAACCGCGCGGAGATCGCGCGGCTCATCGTCACGTATGTATCGAATCCCGATAAATGGAAGCTCGCCCACGAGAAGCTCGCGGACATCACGTCGCGCGACGGCTCCACGATGTTCGCGGTCACGAGCAACGACGGCCGCTACACCTACGGCGATGCGGCCCGCGGGCCGCATCATGCGGCAGGTGATGGGGGGTTACGTGCGCTTTCGCCCGCAAGGCCGCGCATACGACATGCTGATGACCACGGTCACCATTCCGCCCAACGGCGACCGTCCGCCCTTGCAGTTATTCGCCGCGATCGACTGTTCGCCGAACGTGCATACGATGCGCGCGTTCGGTTTCGCGCCTGGGACTCGCACCGCTTGTGCGCCTCACGCGCGATGCGCAGAACGTTAGCCCGAACAACCGTTCGCAGCGGCTCAACACGCGCTCGCTGCCGCTCGAGCTCGAAGACCTAGCCAAGGCTTTCAACGGCGCGCTCGAACGTATCGATCACGCTTATGGGCGGCTCGAATCGTTCAATGCGGATGTCGCGCACGAACTGCACACGCCGGTCACCATTCTCATCGGCCAAACGGAAGTGGCGTTGACGCGCGATCGTTCCATCGACGAATTGCGTCATACGCTGCAATCGAATCTCGAAGAGTTCGAACACGTGCGCGCGATCATCAACGACATGCTGTTTCTCGCGCGTGCCGATCAGGGCAAACGCGCGACGGGTCTCGTGGAAGTGTCGCTCGCGGCGAAAGTGCATCGCACACTGGAATTCAATACCGCTGGAAGATGCATAGGTGCGCGCCGTGTCGGGCGACGATGCGTGCGCGTTCGTCAACACGTCGCTAGTCGGACGCGCGCTGTCGAATCTCGTGATGAACGGCCATTCAGCACTGCGCGCCCGGCACGACGATTTCTGTCACGATCGCGCGCGAGCATGGCCGCATTCGCATTGCGGTGGCGAATCCCGGCGAGCCGATTGCGCCGAACGTCATGGAGCATCTGTTCGACCGTTTCTATCGCGCGGAAAGCTCGCGCACCAACAGCCGCGAAAATCACGGACTGGGCTGGCGATCGTCAATATGAAACAGCGCGCTCAATATCATGATGATCGTCATGAAACGCGCCGAAGCGGTTGCGACCTGCGAGTTCGTAACGCACGAAGCGCGCGCTATGCACACGGGTTCAATGCGTTACGGCATCGAGCGCGGGCACATTGCGCGACAATGAAGCCGTGTCACGTCACGTGGGATACCGGCGTGTGCTTGAATTCCGGCTCGCCTGACACCGGATCCACGACCGGATTCACCACTGCGCCGACGCGGCGCATCCGATGCGACTTGATCGTTCCAGTGAATCGGCACGAACACGCTGCCGCGCGACATGCCGCTGCTATGCTGGACACGATGCGATCATCGAGCACCAGCGGCTCGTCACGCGCGCGAGTTCGCCGTCGCGCACGCCGCATGCGAGCGCGTCTTGCGGATGCATGTCGATGAACGATTCGCTGATGTGACCCGCGAGCTTCGCGGAACGGCCGGTGCACGTCATCGTGTGCCATTGATCGCGCCGCCCGTGTTGAGCACGAGCGGAAAGTCGCCATCGGGCGCGTTGACGGGATCGCGCGGCGACGTCGCGACGAAGCGCGCGCGGCCATCGGCGTGGCTGAAGCGTTTGTCTTCGAACAGGCGCGCGATGCTCACCTTGCCTGCCGCGCGAAGCGGCCACTGCGCAGATGATGCGCCAGTCCGCGCGAGCTTTCCCCGGCGCCGGAATGAATGCGCGCTGGCGCGAAATGCGCCGCTCGGAATTGATCACTGTGCCACCTTTTCGCCCCAGCCGAGCGCGGGCAGCATGACATGCGCGAACGCGTTCGTGTCCGTGTTCTCGATGATGTCGGACGTCACCACCAGTTTGCACTTGTCGAGCGCGCGCTTGACGCGATCACCGTCGGGCAGACTCACGACCGGATTCGTGCTCATGATCCATACGGCCTTTACACGGCCTGCATCGATCGCATCGAACAGTTCGACGGCTTTCAGGCCCGCGCGATCCGCCATCGCCGGCGACGACCAGAACGTTTAGACGATCTCGCGATGGAGCGGATCGGCCATTTCACACGTTGCGGTATGCGAGGATCGGTCACGACGATCTTCGCATCGGGTCGCTGCTCCTTCATCTTCACGATGCGCTGAAACAGGATCGGATGGCACTATGTATTCAAGCCGACCAGCACGACGAGATCCGCGAGCTCGAGGTCCTCGTAATTCATCGGCACGAGGTCTTCACCGAATGCGCGCTTGTGCCCCACCACTGACGACGACATGCACAGCCACGAGTTCGTGTCGATGTTCGCGCTGCGTATATTACATTATACTTATAACCCTTCATCAGCTTGTTGGCGACGTGTAATAGTCTTCCGTCAGTAATTGACCCGATACGTAACACGCCACCGCATCCGGTCCATGCTCCGCGATGATGCGAGAGAACCCGCTCGCAACCGTGCCGATCGCATCGGCCCACGACACTTCCGTGATCGAACCCGAAGTTTTGTCACGCAACTTCGGCGCGAGCAGACGTTCTTCGAGTCCCACCGTTTCGCCCAATGTCGAGCCTTTCACGCACAGCCGTCCGAAGTTCGACGGATGCGTTTCGTCGCCCGCAATCGCGATATTGATCGGCGTGCGCGGCGTCGCATTCACGCTGCAGCCGACACCACAATACGGGCCACGTCGTTTTGACGGAGGTGGTCTGAATCGGAATGATGGACTTGCTCACGTATCGACTCTCTCTTGCTTGAAGTCTTTAAGCCCGCGCTTCGCACAGCGTCTTGCTGAACAACAGCTTGCCGCGCAGATGCGACACGTCCGTGCGGTTCTGGACCAGATCGAAGTACCAGCCGCCGTCCTTCACATCGCCGTACAGCACCGCGCCGACAATCCGCCCCGCCTGCAACACGAGACGCTTGTAGATACCCCGACGCGGATCGCGCAGCACGAGGTCTTCGCTATCGTCCCCGCCGATGAAACCACCCGCGGAACACAGATCGACGCCGGTCACCTTGAGCTTGGTGGCCGTCGCGCGCTGCACATAACGGCGATGCCCCGCGCCCGCGAGATGCGCACCCGCCACGCGCGCCTGGTCCCAGATCGGCGCGACGAAGCTGAAGGTCGCCGAGCAATGCTGCACGCATTCGCCCACTGCATACACGCGCGGATCGAAGGTCTGCAAGGTATCGTCGACGATGATCGCGCGTTCGCAATGCAAGCCCGCCTGCTGCGCGAGCGCAATGTTTGGACGCACACCCGCTGTCATCACGACGAGGTCCGCGTCGATCTGCGCGCTGTCAGCGAAACGCACGGCTTTCACGCGATCGTCACCGATGATCTCCGTCGTCTTCGCCGCCATCGCGAAGCGCAGGCCTTTGGCTTCAAGCGCGCGCTTGAGCAGCGCCGATGCGCTTTCGTCGGGTTGCCGATCCATCAGGCTCTCGCTCGAATGCACGACCGTCACCGACATGCCCTGACGCTGCAAGCCGTTGGCGGCTTCGAGTCCCAGCAGACCGCCGCCGATGACGACCGCATGACGATGATCGCGCGCGGCATCGAACATGGTTTCGACATCCTGTATATCGCGGAACGCGATCACGCTCGGAAGCTCGCAGCCCGGCACCGGAATGATGAAGGGCTTCAAACCCGTCGCGATCAACAACAGATGGTCGTAACGCGCTTCGATACCCTTCTCCGAATACACGATGCGCCGGGCTCGATCGATTTCACCACGGCATCGCCCGTATGCAAGGGTGGTGCCGTTCGCGGCGTACCATTCGCGCGTATTGAGGATGATGTCGTCGATCCTCTTTTCGCCTGCGAGCAACGGCGACAGCAGAATGCGGTTGTAATTGCCGTACGGTTCCGCGCCGAACACAGTGATGTCGTATAGCTCGGGCGCGATCTTGAGCAGCTTTTCGACCGTGCGCATGCCGGCCATGCCGTTGCCGATCACGACGAGCCTTTGACGCGGCGCTGCCTCGTTCAAGGCCGCGATGTCCGCAACCGCATATTCGGTCTTCATGCCGCGATCCACACCTTGCCGCTCGCGACCTTCACGCGATACGCGCTCACGGATTGCTCGGGCGCTTCGAGATATTCGCAGGTGCGCAGATCGAAGTGCTGCTTGTAGATCGGCGATGCAACGACGATATGATCGCCGAGACTGTGCCGACGATGCCGCGCGACAGCACCGCGGCCTGCGAATGCGGATCGTAATTATCGATAGCATAGACGCTCTTGTCTTCGCCTGCGACATGAAACACCGCGACCTGCGCGCCCTTGACGAGCGCGCATACGTCCGTGTCCGGCACGATGTCGTCGAGTTCGCACACTGCTGCGGTCCAGTCCTGTTCGATGCGGTCGTTCATGATGAGCTCCTTGCTCAAACGGTTTCGACGACTACGGGGATATCGAGCAATTTCGTTTTGCGTTCTTCGAGCGTGGCGGGACGAATCTGTCCGCGTTCTTTGACGAACGTGACGTTCGCATCGGCGGCATCGCTGTTGACGAAGTGACGGAAGCGCTTGCGCGTCTCTTGATCCGTGACGGCCTTCTTCCATTCGTCTTCGTAGGTGTCGACGACGTGCTGCATTTCCGTTTCGAGTTCAGCGGCGATTTTCAGCTTGTCGGCGATCACCACATCGATCAGATAATCGAGGCTGCCTTCGAGGTTGTCACGCCACGTGCTCGTGCGTTGCAGGGGATCCGCCGTGCGCACATAGAACATCAGGAGCGTTCGATATAGCGAATCAGCGTGTCGTGATCGAGATCGGATGCAATGAGTTCAGCGTGACGAGGCTTCATGCTGCCGTTGCCGCACACACATAGAGATTCCAGCTTTTTTCCGTGGCGATCACGCCGACGTCCTTGCCCTGCGCCTCGGCGCATTCGCGCGTGTAACCCGACACGCCGAACTTGATCTTGTGCGGCGCGCGCAGCCCCTTGCCGTATGCATGGCCCGATTCGAAGCCTGCCGCAAGTTCTTCCCAGATGAACGGCAACTGCTCGACGCGCGTACCGAATATATCGACACGTTGACCACCCGTGATCTTCGTATAGAGGTCGTATTTCTTCGCGACCTGATCGACCGCGATCAAACCATCGGGCATCACTTCGCCGCCCGGCATTCGCGGTACCACGCTATACGTGCCATCGCGCTGGATGTTGGCGAGGTAGTAATCGTTCGAGTCCTGAAGGCTCGCGTGCTCTTTCTTCAGCACGAGTTCGTTCCAGCACGATGCGAGAATGTTCGCCACCGCAGGCTTGCAGATATCGCAGCCGCGCCCCTTGCCGTGCTTCGCAAGCAATGCGCCGAAAGTGTGATGCCCTTCCACGCGCGCGATATGATACAGCTCCTGAATATGGAAAGTGCTCGCAGAGATGGTTGTTCACCGCGAAGCCCTGACGCTTCATCTCCGACTTCATCACTTGCGTGACGAGCGGCACGCAGCCGCCGCATGTCGCGCCCGCCTTGCACGACGACTTGATCGTGCCGATGCTGGTCGCGCCCGCGCAGACCGCCGCGCAGATTTCCGCCTTGCTCACGTTGTTGCACGAGCAGGTTTGCGCGGCATCGGGCAATGCTTCGACGCCGAGCGCGGGTTTTACGGCCATCACTTTGCGGCAGGATCAGTAATTCAGGCGCGTCAGGAAGCTCGATCTTGTTAATCATCATTTGCAGCAGCGTGCCGTGTTCCGATGCATCGCCGACCATCACGCCGTCGAGCAGGAACTTGCCGCAATCGGACACGCGACGAGCTTCTTATAGACCTGCTTGCGCTCGTCGCTGTACTGATACGAACGGCTGCCCGGTGTCTTGCCGTGCGCGTCGCCGATGCTCGCAACATCCACGCCCATCAGCTTGAGCTTGGTGCTCATGTCCGCGCCCGCGAACGCTGCTTCCTGTCCGATGATCTGCTTCGCGACGATGCGCGCCATGTCGTAACCCGGCGCGACCAGACCGAAAAACTGGCCTTTCCACAACGCGCATTTGCCGATGGTGTAGATATCGGCATCGCTGGTGCAGCAGGCATCGTCGATCACGATGCCGCCGCGTGCGCCGATCTCCAGCCTCGCTACACGCGCAATATCGTCGCGCGGATGAATGCTGGCGCTGAACACGATCATGTCGGTGTCGAGATGCGTGTCGTCCACGAAATTCATGCGGTTCTGCGCGCCTTCGCCATCGCCGATATTCAGCGTGTTCTTGCCCGTATGCACCGTCACGCCGAGTTCCTCGATCTTGCCGCGTAGCACTCGCCCGTCGCCGTCATCCACTTGCACGGCCATCAGGCGCGGCGCGAATTCGACGACATGGGTTTCGAGTCCGAGATCGCGCAAGGCCTTCGCGGCTTCGAGACCGAGCAAACCGCCGTCAACCACCGTGCTCGTTTTCGAGCCTTTGGCAAAGGCCTGCATCGCTTCGAGGTCCTCGATTGTGCGATACACGAAGCAGCCGTCGCGATCCTTTCCTTCGATCGGCGGCACGAAGGGATACGAACCCGTCGCGAGCACGAGCTTGTCGTAGGACAACACGTCGCCCGTCGATGCCGTCACGGTATGCGCATCGCGATCGATCGACACGGCGCGCGCATCGAGCTTCAACGCATAACCTGAGCGCTCGAAAAAGCCTTCCTGCACGAGTGAAAGATCATCCGCCGACTTGCCCGAGAAGAACTCCGTCAGATGCACGCGAGCGTAGGCGGCGCGCGGTTCTTCGCACAGCACGGTCACGTGCAGTGCATCGTTGCCGCTATCCGCGAGCGCTTCGAGGAACTTGTGGCCGACCATGCCGTGGCCGATGACGACGATTTCCATGACTGACGCCTTTCTCAGTTTGCGATGACGTTGTTCACCGCGAGCGCATTATCGCGCAATGCGGCTTCGCGTGCCTTGTGTTCCGGCGAGAAGCGCACGGCCAGCGCGCACAGCGCGGTGCCGAGGCCTTTCATCAAAAAGCCCGCTGCGATCGCGTTGCCGCCCGCGCCGATCACGCCGGCCACGCCGCCGAGCACCTTGCGATCGATGAAGGGAACTAGCGCGTACGTCGCGCCGCATGCCATGTGCGTGAAGAGGCCGAACACGAGCATCGACACGATGGCGAGCGCCACGCCCGGTGCATGCGCGAATGCATAGAGGCCGAGGCCTTCGCCCGCGATCAGCACTAACAGCAGCGTCGAGCGGGATATCGAGGCCGCGTTTCGCGGCGACCTTGTCCGAGAGCCAGCCGCCGAGCGCGCGAGCGAACAGCGCGAGCAGACCGAAGCTGCTTGCCGCGAGACCTGCCGCGCCGAGCGACAGCTTGAAGTGGTCGACGTAGTACACCGCCGCCATGTTGTGGATGAACACTTCCACGCCAAAGCACGCGCCGTAGGTCACGAACAGCATTCACACGCGATAGTTCGAGCATGCGGCGAGAAAGCTCTGCCAGCCGCTCTTCTTGCCTCCGTCGATGGCGATGTCCGCGCGACGCAGCGTAGAGAAATCGCCTTGCGGGCAGTCCTGCGTTATAAGCGCCAGTAGAAGAACGCCATGATCGGCATGACGATGCCCGGCACGATTAGCGCGACGCGCCAGGCCGATGCTTCACCGACACCAATGCGATGGCCGGCTGCAACGAACATGGGAATGACGGCCTTCGCGGCGCCCGCGCCTGCGTTGCCCCAGCCGGCGGTCGTCGCATTCGCGGTGCCAACCACGTTCGGCGCGAACATCACCGAGGTGTGGTATTGCGTGATGATGAAGCTCGCGCCGATTGCGCCGATCGCGAGACGGCACCACAGGAAGCTGTCGTAGCCCGTCGACAGGGCCGCGCCGATCACCGGCATCGCGGCCGCGAGCAGCAGCACGCTATACACCTTGCGCGGACCGAAGCGGTCGCACATCGGACCGACGATGAGGCGCACGAGAATGGTGACGGCCACGGCCGGGATGTTGATGTTGGCGACCTGATCCGCCGTGAGGCCGTATTGGCGCTTGATGAGCGGCATCAACGACGCGCAGGCGAATCATGCGAAGAAGCACACGAAGAACGCCATCCATGTGAGATGGAAGACGCGCATCGGCGCGCTGCGCATGCTGAAGAGATCGATCCGAGTGGCTTTATCCATCGTCTTTCCGCGATAAAAAAGAAAGGCGTCCCGCGCATTCAGCCGGTTAGCCGATGCGGGGGACGCCGTTGTCCGAAGCCCGCATGTCTGAACCTGCCGGGCGCTGTCATCTGGACGGATCGCCGTTGATCCGATGGTGGGGTAGGTAGTATAAAAGAGCAAGGTCTATGCCATGTGCGGGGCTTGATGCGGAAACGCTTGCTGGATAAGGCTTTGGCGGGGATATACGCTCTCGGCACGCGCGCATGCCGACGCCGCTTCGCGATGCAGCGGAGCACAGGCGTGGTGCGCCGCAACACTAACGGCGTGCAGACGCCGGCGAGCAAGCATGCGGGGCACACCGCGCGTCGACCGATGCGCGGAACCGGTGGACGCCAGGCAACAGCTGCGCCGGACAGCGCCACCGTTACGTCGCGAGAGCGACGCCAGTGCGGGCCGCACCACACTACGTACCGGCATCTGAACACGAGAAATCTTATTTGGTCGCCCGGTCTTTCCCCAATTAGCTAATCAGCTTGATACTTCATAAACTTGCCTCGTCTACTTTGATAGGATTACGAATCGATCAAGGGGCGGGAACGCAAAACAAGAGGACCAAGATGACTGAGAGCACACAACCCTATTCGTTTCTGGAAGACCACGATTCGGTGCAGGACAAGCTGGACAACGGACTATGACGTTCCGCTTGCACATATCTCCGGAAATGACAGCCGCCGGAGCTTGCCTCCCGAATTTTTTCATCGCAAACCGGGTGCCTTTCTTCTGAAATTCCTGTTTGCGATGGGGCTCATCGTCATAGCGACCACCGCCATTGCTTTTTGCTCGAATCCTTTCCTTCTCGGCGCGGCCATGCTCATCAATGGCATGATGTTCGCGCACCTCATCGAACTGCAACATGAGTGCATGCATGGACACGCTTTTCATTCGCCTTCCCTGAATCGGGTATTCGGCGTGGCATGCGGCATTTTCATGGCAAGTTCCAATGCTCATTATCGCTATGGTCACCTTCGTCATCATGCCTGGCTCGGCACGCTTCGTAACCTCGAGCACTTCAACTATCGTTTCGCCAATCTTCATTCGCTCTCGGGATTCACTCGCGCGTTCTTCGATCTGAGCCGTTACAAGCGCGTCGCCCGAATCCTGGTGTGCGCGTTCACTGGAAGAATGGTGCCGGGCGTCGATAAGCCAAAGGCTAATCGGGAGATCAAGCAGGAGTATCTGTTCTATCTCGCTATTTTCGCGTCGAGCATCGCCGCGTCGATCTATTCGACGCATCTGGCAGTGATCTTCCTGCTTGCCTGATGGATACCGGTTTTGCTGGTCTCGGAAGGTGTGCACTTCATGATCGAGATGCCTGAGCATTTCGGGTTGAATACGATGACACAGCCCGCACTAGTCGACTGCGTGATTGATTTGGCACCGGGTGGATCCGAGGCGAAGGATCGTCATACTTCCACTTGATCGGCTTCGGATTTTTGTTGTGCTCGCG
>JAQFVJ010000069.1 GCA_029439525.1 Caballeronia sp. BR6202001591004 | reverse complement strand
CCGCCGATGGCGACGCGCAGATCGCCGAGCAATGGTCGCAACGGCGCGCCACTGCCACCCGCGCGAAGCAGGACAACAACAATGGCGTGCTGATCCGCACGCGCATGGAATACAACCGCAAGGCGCTCGCCGCGTTGCAGGTGTCGCCCGCGAAGACCGGTTGTTTTTACGGTCCGGACAGCCGCGTGCCAGGCGTGTGAATTTTTACAGTTCCTCCGATCCGGGAAGCCGCGTAGCTTCCCGCGTCTCGTGCGCCGCGCGCATTCGCGCCCCGCTCATCCCGTGAATAACCCCATTTGCCCCGCCCCCTTATCCGTCGATAGTGTCTGACGCCCTTCCGCAATATCCTTTGCATCGGAAAACGGCCTTTTGGGAGCCGTTTGCAACGAAACACGGGGTAGCACTGAACGATCAAGGCCCGCAGAAGACAGCGATCTCGAAAAAAACCGAATCAGCCACTCCCAGGCGCCTCGAAAAGGCGCGGGAGGAAGGGCAGGTTGCACGTTCGCGGGAGCTGGCGTCGTTCGCGCTGCTGTCGGCGGGATTTTTCGGTATCTGGGGCATGTTGGGTTCGCTCCGCACGCATCTGCAATCGATTCTGCGCACGGCGTTCACCTTCGATCACAGCATGGTGCTCGACACGCATCAGATGATGATCGGCGCCGGCAACGCGAGCAAGAAAGGCATGTTCGCGATCCTGCCCGTGCTCGCGTCCGCACTGGCGGGGCTCGGCGGCTGGCTCATCACGACGAAGCCGCTCGCGCCCAACTTCAACCGCCTCAACCCGATTACCGGCCTCGGGGGCACCTTTTCGTCGCAGGGCCCGATCAGCAGCTCGGCATGTCGTTGTCGATCGTGGTCGGCGGCATGGCGGCATGTTGATGTGGACGCACAAGGCCGACGTGCTCGATCGCTGACGAAGCCCGTGCCGCTCTCGCTCGCGGACGCGATGCATCTGATCGCGCTGACCTGCGGCATGGCGATCGACGGACTGTGTTTCTGGTCGCGGCCGCCGACGTGCCATATCAGATGTGGTCGCACGCCAGAAGCTGCGCATGACGAAGGAAGAGGTGAAGCAAGAACACAAGGAAAGCGACGGCGATCCGCACATCAAGGCGAAGATTCGCTCGAAGCAGCGCGCCGCCGCATGATGCAGGCCGTGCCGACCGCCGACGTGATCGTCACCCGACGCACTTCGCGGTAGCGCTGAAGTACACCGATGGCGAGATGCGCGCGCCGAAGGGCGTCGATCTGGTCGCGGCGCGCATCCGCGAACTCGGCCGCGAGGCCAACGTGCCAATGCTCGAAGCACCGCCGCTCGCGCGAGTACTGTATCACAACGTCGATCTCAATCGGGAAATTCCGGGCGCGCTGTACGGTGCGGTCACGCAGGTGCTGGCGTGGGTGTGTACCAGCTCAAGCGCTATAAGGAAGACGGCGACAGGCCGGACGATCCGACCGATCTCGACGTACCCAGGGAACTCGACAAGGGCATGGTATCTGATGCCGACGCCGACCAAGAAGCCGCTGACGCACTGGCCGACAACAACACTTCGAATGGAGCCGCAGCATAAACGCGCGCGCTGGATTTTTCGCCAAACGCCCCGACGCACTGGGCACGCCATGGCCGGCCCGATCCTGATCTGCATGGATCCTGGGCATGATGATTCTGCCCTTGCCGTCGTTCCTGCTGGACCTGCTGTTCACCTTCAACATCGCGCTGTCGGTGATGGTGCTGCTCGTCAGCATGTACACACAAAAGCCGCTCGATTTCGCGGCGTTCCCGAGCGTGCTGCTGTTCTCGACGCTGCTGCCCCTGTCACTGAACGTGGCGTCCACGCGTATCGTGCTGTTGCAGGGCCATACCGGTCCGGACGCGGCGAGTCAGGTAATCGAATCGTTCGGGCACTTTCTCGTCGGCGGCAACTTCGCGGTCGGTATCGTCGTGTTCGTGATTCTGATGATCATCAACTTCATGGTCGTCACGAAGGGCGCGGGACGTATCGCGGAAGTGGGCGCGCGCTTCACGCTCGACGCGATGCCCGGCAAGCAGATGGCGATCGACGCCGACCTGAACGGCGGGCGGTGTGATCGTGTCGCGCGTCGCGACCGATGAAGACATCGGCACGCAGCTGACCGGCCAGTTGTTCCAGAACCCGCGCGTGCAGATGATTACCGGTGTGATCATCTGCATCATGGGACTGATTCCGGCCATGCCGCACTTCGCGTTCATCCTGCTCGGCGGCGGTCTGATCTACGCCGCGCGTACGATGAACAAGCGCGCCGAAGCGAAGAAGAAATCGGGCGTCGTCACCGATGTCGCGTCGGTCGCGGTCACGCCGGCGGAAAATGCCAAAGCGAGCTGGGAAGACGTCGCACTCATCGATCCGCTCGGGCTGGAAGTGGGCTATCGCCGGATTCCGCTCGTCGACAAGAACACGGACGGCCAACTGCTCAAGCCCATCAAGGGCATCCGCAAGAAGTTCGCGCAGGAAATCGGCTTTTTGCCGCCGGTCATCCATATCCGCGACAACCTCGAATTGCGGCCGAACGGCTACCGTATCGCGTTGAAGGGCGTCGAAATGGACGTAGGCGAGGCGTTCCCGGGGACAGTGGCTCGCGATCAATCCGGGGCGCGGTATCGGCGACGCTGCCGGGCGCGCAGACGCAGGATCCGGCGTTCGGTCTGCCGGCGGTGGGGATCGACACCAACATGCGCGAACAGGCGCAAGTGTACGGCTATACCGTCGTCAATGCGAGCACGGTGGTAGCGACGCACCTGAATCATCTGGTCGTGACGCCCGCGGGGGAACTGCTTGGGCGTCAGGAAGTGCAGGCGCTGCTGGAGCGCATCGACAAGGACACCCCGTCGCTCACCGAAGATCTCGTGCCGAAGACCATCTCGCTCACGACCTTGCAGAAGGTGTTGCAGAATCTGCTCGACGAAAGCGCGCCGATCCGCGACATGCGCACGATTCTCGACGCGGTCCGGAACACGCGCCGCGCATTTCCGATCCGTACGAGCTCACGGCTGCGGTGCGCCTCGCGCTGGGCCGCGCGATCACGCAGCAATGGTTTTCCGGCGTGGACGACCTGCAGGTGATGGGCCTCGATCCGCATCTAGAGCGCGTGCTGTCGCAGGCGTTGTCGACGGGCGCGAATCCGGGTCTGGAGCCAGGTTTGGCGCATACGCTGATGACCTCGACTCAGAACGCGATCATGCGCCAGCAGAATCTGGGCTTGCCGCTGGTGTTGCTCGTGCAGCACTCGCTACGCGCAATGCTGGCGAGATTCTTGCGCCGGAGCTTGCCGCAGTTGAAGGTACTGTCGTATGCAGAAGTGCCGAATACGCGGAACGTGAAGGTGGTGAATTTGATTGGGCAGTGAGTGATGGTCGATCTACCGCCAGACAAAATCCAGCCCGCGTTCGGCCAGTGTCCGACCGGGTCGAGCACGACGGCCGGAATGCGTGACGCGTGGCCCTTGAGCGTCACCTTGCACGTGCCGCTCGCCATATCGAATTCGGAGATCAGGCCGACATAAGCGGTCAGGCTGGACACAGTCGACCCGACTTCCGCGAACGCGCGCTTGTGTTCGGCGTCCAGAGACATGAAACGCTCGCCGTCGGCGTAGAGATCGATGCGCTGACACGATCGGTCGATGGGCGCCATCGCCTGCCGAGCAGCGGAACGAAGCGAGTCCGCAAGTTTGTCGAGCACGGCCATCATCTTGTTGACGGTGGCGGACAGGGCGGCAATGTTCCCCTGGTTTTGCTGCACCAGCGCCTCGTTGTGCCGCATCGCCGTTTGCAAAGCTTCGTGGGTGTATTTCATGTCGTCTCGATCGCCGCATGAAAGTACGAACTGAACGACGACGGCAAGCACGACACCGAACGCGCCAGACCACATCTCTCTGCTCATTGCCACGCACTTCACCATCGCCAGAACTTCGAAGCAGTGGTGTTCCGCGACCGGCATAGCCACCACGTGAAAACCCAATGCTTCGTTATGCGAATATAGTGTACCGATTTCTATCACATTGACGCATCGCGCGAACACTTCTGCGAAGCCCTGAAGCGATTGCCCGAGCTGATTCAGATCGATCTCATGCGCCGCCGCTTCCAGGCCCTCGTAACGCAAGCAGATCGTTGCGACATTGTCCGAGTTTTTCGTGTTCGCCACCGCTTCCATTGCACGCTCCACAAGACGATAGTGCCGATGCGATAGAATCGATGCATCGGATCACTATGTCGTCATGCTAAGGAATCGCTCAGAAAGCGAAAGTCGGCCAAACAGCCGACTCTTACACGGGCGAAAAGCCTCGCTCAACACTCCACGATATTCACCGCCAGCCCGCCGCGCGACGTTTCCTTGTACTTGGTCTTCATGTCCGCGCCGGTCTCGCGCATGGTCTTGATGACCGAATCGAGCGACACGTAATGTGATCCGTCGCCACGCATCGCTATGCGCGCTGCGTTGACGGCCTTCAGCGAGCCCATCGCGTTGCGCTCGATGCACGGAATCTGCACCATCCCGCCGACGGGATCGCAGGTCAACCCGAGGTTGTGCTCCATGCCGATTTCGGCAGCATTCTCGACCTGCGCAGGGGTGCCGCCCAGCACGGCGGCGAGGCCACCTGCCGCCATCGAACAGGCCACGCCTACTTCGCCCTGACAGCCAACTTCCGCGCCCGAGATGGACGCGTTCATCTTGTACAGAATGCCGATGGCGGCCGCCGTCAGCAGAAAATCGATCACGCCTTGCTGGTTCGATCCCGGCACGAAGCGGTCGTAGTAATGCAGCACCGCCGGAATGATGCCCGCCGCGCCGTTGGTCGGCGCCGTGACGACACGCCCGCCCATCGCGTTTTCTTCGTTGACGGCGATCGCGTAGAGGTTGATCCAGTCGATCATCGACAACGGATCGCGCAGCGCCTGCTCCGGCTTGCTCGCCAGTGCCCTGTAGAGCACCGGCGCGCGCCGCTTGACCTGAAACGGCCCGGGCAAATGCCCTTCCGCTTCTGGATTCCCGATGCCGCATCCGCGCGCCACGCAATCCTGCATCACATCCCAGATACGCAGGAGGCCCGCGCGGATTTCGTCGTCGCTGCGCCAGACGCGCTCGTTTTCCCACATCAGTTGCGCGATCGATTTGCCGGATTCGGCGCACATCTTCATCAGTTCGTCGCCGGTCTGGAACGGATACGGCAACTGCTCGTGCGCGGTCAGCACCGCCGTATTCGCCGCGCCCGCCATCACAACGAATCCGCCGCCGACCGACAGATACGTCGACTCGCGAAGCACCCCACCGTTGGCATCGAACGCGAACAGCTTCATGCCATTCGGATGCTCCGGCAGCGCCTGCCGATAGAACGCGATGTTTTCCTTCAGCGTGAACGGCAACTTGTGCGTGCCGAGCAGCGCCAGCGTCTTCAAGGTGCGCACGGCGTCGAGGCGCGGCGTGATAGTGGTGGCATCGACGGTATCGGGCGCATCGCCCATCAAGCCGAGCATGATGCCGCGATCGGTGCCGTGACCCTTGCCGGTCGCGCCGAGCGAGCCGTACAGCTCGCATTTCACCGATGCTACCGCGTCCAGCAGTCCGTCGGGCTCGAGCCCTTGCGCGAACAGCAAGGCCGCGCGCATCGGCCCGACGGTATGCGAGCTGGACGGTCCGATGCCGATCTTGAAGAGGTCGAATACGCTGACTGTCATGACAATTCCCTGAGTTAGCGCGCCGGCAACGGCAAACACACCGCGAGCCACGCGGGCGGCGTCGGCGCAAACCGCAGCGCCACCGGCGCATAGCGGCCGTCGAGACGCGCCGCCAGATGAAAGAGTTCCGCCGAATTCCATTGCCCCGAATAACCCGGCAATCCGGCTTCGCGACGCTTGGCATCGAAAGGCACGGTGGACTTTACGAATTCCTCGTGCGTTTTGGTGCCGAGCGCATACGGCGTCAGCCAGTTGAGCGCTTCGGCGAGCGTCGCGCCCGATTGCGCGCGTTCCGGCAGCCAGTTGCAATTGTGCCACCGCGCCGCGAGTGCCGCCGTCACCAGCGGCTGAAGGTCGTAGGTGATGTAGTGCAGCGCATCGCGTTCGGCGAAATCGACCGTCGATCCGTCGGGCGCGATGTTGTCGCCGATATGCTCGACGAACAGCCGCTGCGCCGCATTGATGAGCTTGTGATCGTCGATGGTGAACGCGCCCATCGCCACCAGCTTCACGCGATGGCTCTGCCAGTTGTTGCGATACGTGCCCGTCAGCGGACGCGGCTGCTTGTCGATATCCGCGACATAGCCGGTGACCATCTTCGTGATGAAGGCATTCGCGGCGTTGCGCGTCTTCACCGGCAGCGCGCTCGCGGTCATATCGTACGCGAGGATCAGCGATTCGAAATTCGTTTCGTCAATCGGATTGAAGCTCGGCTGATAGGTCGTCGTCCACGCGAACAGGAAACGGTCCACCAGACGCAGATAACGCTCGTCGCCGGTCGCCCGCCACGCGAGCGCGGCATCGCGCATCAGGCCGAAATCCTTCTCCGCCGCGACGCTCTGATCATAGATGCCTTCGTGCGGCAACGTGCCTTCGGTGTGGAGACGTGCGAGCGGCCTGGGCTGATCGTCGACGTGCGACTGAACCATCTTCACCAGCGCGCGCACGCCCGGATCGGCATTGGTGCGCTCACTCGACTGCATCGCGGGCGCGGCGCAGAAATTCATTGCCGCGTGCGCTGCCTGCGCACCGAACGCGAGCATGCAAACCGTGGCCAACGACGCGCGCGTCATGAAACGGTTCTTATTCACCTCTCGCACCTTCGGCGCCATGCGAACTCCTTGATTGGCTTTGGTCCGGGGTGAAATGTTAGCCCTTCTGACGCGCGCAATCGACGGCTTATTCCGCGTACTCGGAAATCGGTACGCACGAACACATCAGGTTGCGGTCGCCGTACGCATTGTCCGCGCGGCCGACCGGCGACCAGTATTTGCGCGTCACCAGCGATTTCACCGGATACGCCGCCGCTTCGCGCGTATACTTGTGCGTCCATTCGTTAGCCGTAACGACGGCCGCCGTGTGCGGCGCGTTCGTCAGCACGTTGTCCTCGCGGTCGGCGCGGCCTTCCTCGACGGCGCGGATTTCATCGCGGATGGCGATCATCGCATCGATGAAGCGGTCCAGCTCCTCCTTCGATTCCGATTCGGTCGGCTCGACCATCAGCGTGCCCGGCACCGGGAAACTCATCGTCGGCGCATGGAAGCCATAGTCGATCAGGCGCTTGGCGACGTCTTCGCCGGAAATGCCGCTGGTTTCCTTCAGCGGACGCAGATCCAGAATGCACTCGTGCGCGACCAAACCGCCCGCGCCGCTGTAGAGCACCGAATAGTGCGGCGCGAGGCGCCTGGCGACATAGTTCGCGGAGAGAATCGCGCTTTCGGTGGCGACGGTGAGACCTTGCGTGCCCATCATCGCGATATACATCCACGAGATCGGCAGGATCGCGGCGGAGCCATACGGCGCCGAGGACACCGCGCCGATGCCCGCCTCGTCGCGCTTGTAGCCGGTCGAAGTCTGATTCGGCAGGAACTTCGCCAGATGCGCGCCGACCGCGACCGGACCGACGCCCGGTCCCCCGCCGCCGTGCGGAATGCAGAAGGTCTTGTGCAGATTCAGATGCGAGACGTCGCCGCCGAACTGGCCGGGCGCGCACAGGCCGACCATCGCGTTCATGTTCGCGCCGTCGACATACACCTGACCGCCGTGCTGATGCACGATGTCGCAGATTTCACGGACATTGCGCTCGAACACGCCGTGCGTCGACGGATACGTGATCATGATCGCCGCGAGATTTGCCGAGTGCTTGTCGGCCTTGGCCTTCAGATCCTCGATATCGACGTTGCCGTTCGAATCGCATGCGACGACGACCTGCATGCCCGCCATCTGCGCCGACGCCGGGCTCGTACCGTGCGCGGACGCCGGAATCAGACACACGTTGCGATGCCCTTCGCCGCGCGACTCGTGATACGCGTGAATGGTGAGCAAGCCCGCGTACTCGCCCTGCGAACCGGCATTCGGCTGCAAGGAAACCGCCGCGTAGCCGGTGCACGCCACCAGCATCTGCTCGAGCTGATCGATCATCGTGCGATAGCCGACCGTCTGCTCGGCGGGCGCGAACGGGTGAATCTGCGCGAACTCGAGCCACGTCACCGGGAGCATTTCGGACGTGGCGTTGAGCTTCATCGTGCACGAACCGAGCGGGATCATCGTGCGATCGAGCGCGAGGTCCTTGTCGGCGAGACTGCGCAGATAGCGCAGCATTTCGTTCTGGGAATGATGGCGATTGAAAACTGGATGCGTCAGATATTCACTCGTGCGATGCAGCGCGGAGGGAATCGAGTCGGACGCGGCCTGATCGAGCGCGTCGATATCGAAGGTCTCCGTCTTGCCCGCGACTTCCGCGAACAGCTTGAGCAGATCGTCGCGCGTCGTGGTTTCATCGAGCGAGACGCCCACGCGTTCCGCGCTGACATGACGCAAGTTGATATGCGCTGCGAACGCCGCCTGATGCAGCGCCGTCGTGTTCACGCCGCTTTCGACCGTGACCGTGTCGAAGAAGGTGTCGTTGGCGATCGTGTAGCCGAGCTTCTTCAGGCCCGCCGCCAGCACCGATGCCACGCGATTCACGCGCAGCGCGATCGTCTTGAGACCTTGCGGGCCGTAATATACCGCGTACATGCTCGCCATGATCGCGAGCAGCGCCTGCGCCGTGCAGACGTCCGAGGTCGCCTTCTCGCGGCGGATATGTTGTTCGCGCGTTTGCAGCGCGAGACGCAGCGCCGGGTTGCCTTGCGCATCGACCGTCACACCGACGAGCCGGCCCGGCATCTGACGCTTGAATTCGTCGCGCACGGCCATGTATGCCGCGTGCGGACCGCCGAAGCTGACCGGCACGCCGAAACGCTGCGTATTGCCGATGGCGACATCCGCGCCCCACTCGCCTGGCGGCGTGATGAGCGTCAGCGCCAGCAGATCCGCCGCCACGACGACGTGACCGCCTGCCGCGTGGATCTTGTCGGCGAGTTCGCGATAATCGCGCACATCGCCGTTCGCGCCGGGATATTGCAGCAGCACGCCGAACGCGTTCGCGCTCACGACATCGGCGGCAGGACCGACCTTCACTTCGATGCCCGCCGGCTTCGCGCGCGTCTTTACCACTTCGATGGTTTGCGGCAGCACGTCGTCCGCCACATAGAACACGTTCGATTTCGGCTTGCCGACGCGTTGCCGCAGCGTCATCGCTTCGGCTGCGGCGGTGGCTTCGTCGAGCAGCGAGGCGTTGGCCATCGCGAGGCCCATCAGGTCCATGACCATCTGCTGGAAATTGAGCAGCGCTTCCAGACGGCCTTGCGAAATCTCCGGCTGATACGGTGTGTAGGCCGTGTACCACACCGGATTTTCCAGCACGTTGCGCAGAATCACGGCAGGCGTGTGCGTGCCGTAATAACCCTGGCCGATATACGTTCGAAACATCAGATTTTCGTCCGCCAGCTTACGCAGCGACGCGAGCGCTTCCGCTTCGCTTTTCGGCTGAGTGAACGCGCCGAGGGGCAGCGTTTCCTTGCGGCGGATCGATTCAGGAATCACCGCGTCGATGAAGGCCGCGCGCGAGACGAACCCAAGCGTATCGAGCATCGCGCACTGGTCGGCTTCTTCGGGACCGATGTGCCGGCCGGCGAACGCATCATGGCATTCGAGCGCGGCGAGTGACAGGGAGGTGCGATTCATCAGGCGATCCGGGTGTTCGAGCTTCATGTGAATTCCTGCGAACGGTGGCCTCCGTTTTGTGACGGAAACCGCCTTCGCCTAGTATCTAGTAGAGAGTTATTCGCCGATCGACTTGCCGTAGCCTTCGGCATCGAGCAGCTTTTCGAGGCCGGCGTCGCTCGACGGTTTGATCTTGAACAACCAGCTTTCATACTGCGCGCCGTTGACCTGATCCGGCGAACTCGTCAGGGTATCATTCGTGGGCGACGATTTCGCCCGACACCGGCGCGTAGATATCGGAGGCGGCCTTCACCGATTCGATCACGGCGACGGCATCGCCCGCCGCGACCGCCTTGCCCGCTTCCGGCAGCTCGACGAAAACGATGTCGCCAAGCGCTTCCTGCGCGTGATCGGTGATGCCGACGGTCAGCGTGCCGTCGGCTTCGGTGCGGACCCATTCGTGCGATTCGGTGTATTTCAGATCGGCCGGGATGCTCATTGGATGCTCCTTGCGTGATTCGTTCGTGAGGTTTTTGATCGGAGGAAACGGGCGCGTCAGGAAAGGTCGACGAGCACCTTGCCGTTGCGCACGAACAGAAGTTTTACCACGCGCGCCGGAAGCTGTTTGTCGCGGATGACGACCTGCACCGTATCGCCCACCGTGACCACCGTCGGAACACGCGCGAACGCGATCGACTCCTGCATCGACGGGGAAAACGTGCCGCTGATGATCTCGCCGTCGCCGTGTTCAGTGACGACTTTCTGGTGCGCGCGCAGCACGCCGCCCGCCTTGCCGTTTTCCTTGATGAGCACGAGGCCGACGAAGTTCGCCTGCGAGCCGTTCGCCTCCAGCGCCGAACGGCCGACGAAGTCACGCGACGTTTTCAGATCGACGGTCCACTCGAGGCCGGCATCGAGCGGCGAAACGTTTTCGTCCATGTCCTGGTCGTAGAGGTTCATGCCGGCTTCGAGGCGCAGCGTGTCGCGCGCGCCGAGGCCGGCGGGCTTCACGCCTGCTTCGCGCAGCGCATTCCATAGCGCTTCGACGTGCGTTGCCGGAACAACGATCTCGAAGCCGTCCTCGCCGGTGTAGCCGGTGCGGGCGAGCATCAGCTCACCGAACTTCGACGCATGCGTTTCCGGGAAGATCACCGCGTTGAACGGCTTGATGTCCTGCGTTTGTTTGCGCGTCTCGGGCAGCACGTGCCAGACCTTTTCGCGCGCATTCGGCCCCTGCACGGCGATGATGCCGAGATCGCAGCGTGGCGTGATGGAGAGGTTGAATTCGCCTTCCGCGCTCAACTGACCGAACCAGGCGATGTCCTTCTCGGCAGTGCTCGCGTTGACGACCATGCGGAAGCTGGTCTCGGAAAAGAAGTAAACGATCAGATCGTCGATCACGCCGCCGTCGCTCTTGAGCAGGCACGAATAGAGCGCCTTGCCCGGCGTGGTCAGCTTATCAACGTTGTTGGCGATCGCGCGACGGAAGAACTGGCGCACGGCTTCGCCTTCGAAATCGACGGCGCGCATGTGCGATACATCGAACATGCCGGCGTCGGTGCGCACGGCGCGATGTTCGTCGATTTGCGAACCATAATTGACGGGCATGTCCCAGCCGCCGAAATCGACCATGCGCGCGTTGAGCGCGAGGTGAGCGGCGTGCAGGGGCGTGTGTTGAAGGTCGGTCATCGGAGCCTCGGTTCGCGAAACAAAAAAGGCCACGCGGCGCGCTTCTCGCTGACGGAAAGCGCATTCGCGTGCTGCACTGTGCAGCACGCAAGGCACATACCGCGTAGCGGTTGCGATGCGTGACCCCTCTGTCCTTGGTACCTGAGAGATTGCGCGAACCGTGTCGTGCAGCTGCACGGGCGGTTCATCGCACGCCCCTTCGGTGGGCAGCTGTGGTTCTCCGATGAAAAACGCTGCCGCTCTCCAGAGTGCGAGGAAACGGGTCCCCGACGCGGCCGGTCCTTTTGCCTGAGAGTTTGCGGGTATGCCCCTTCGGCGGTGTGGCTTGCGCGGCTTTGCGTATTGCAAAACGATGTCCCCGCGCTCTCCCGACGCGTGCGTCAGAATTTACGCGACCGATTTGGGCTTGTCAAACGGATTCGGACGGGGCGATTGCTGCCGAGGGCGGCTTGTGAACGACGGCACGGAGGGCGTCGGAATTGTCTGCGCACTGGATTCGATCGTTTCATTGCGGCCCTCATTCCAAGCCGTTGAGCGCTCGTGTCGACAGGCGCTACCTACCGATTACAAGCAGAGTCACGACGAAGCCGTAGTCCCGGCATTCATACGCACCGGGAACGCGTCCGCTCGCGGCATGAAAGCGATAGACTTCGCCACGGCATCAGCCGCCTCTCGTTAGCTGAACAGCACTGCAGCATAGTCAGCGCGCGTCCTCACTCGCTTCAACGCGATCAACGCATAGGCCAGCCTTGCGCCTCCTTTTCCTTGCGCCTAGAATCAATTCGAGAGTTGCCGGTGGAGTCCTGTCGCCTGAGGACTTGGCAGCAAGCAGTTGTCGGCTATGCCGAGCGCCTTATGGTATGCGGCGTAGTACGCGCGCAATGTACCCGATCGCCATTCACATTCGCTGTCGCCCGCCGCCAACTGCTGCGCGAGGTGGATCAGATCGGAAGCATCGATACTCATGCGGCCAACTCGATGATTTTTCCGGCGGGAATGTACGATGCCCGCGGGCGGCAGCCAAACGTGATCAGTTCCGGGAACGGATCATCGAATTTCTCGGTCAACGCGTCCGCAATCGAAAAGCTCAGATTGGCGCACTGGCTGGACGACTGATCGACGTACAGCTCGTATCCAAGTGTGTTGTCCAGACAATGTACCGGAGCCGTATATCGGATCGAATAGCCTTCCGACTCGATCGCGGAAACCGCCGTTTCCATCAAGGCGACGGGTAGCTCGACTCCGACGTCACTCGCCTGAAAGGAGACCGATACACCATCGAGTTGCGCGGCCAGAATGCTTCCTGCGCCAGGCGGCAGCTTCTTCTCGACCTCCCACAAAAACGCTGCCGCCTCTTCGATATGCAATGCCGCATACAACACATTCACCGCATTGACCGCCTGCCTCGCATCGGCATTGCACAACGCGGCGAGACGGCGCGCATAGATCACCGCAAGACGAGGAAGCCCGAGATTGATCAACAACGAAGCTGAATTGCTCATGATGACGACATCGTACCTCGCCAGTGCATAGGCCGCATCTACCGCACGAACGCACTCGTCGCCGCGCAGAAACGCGGTGGAGACCAGCACGAGACAGCACAGCTCCGGCTGCTCCACGCGCTTGTCAAGCAGAAGGCGAGCATCTCGCTCGATTCGCCTGACGACGAAATCGTTGCTGCGCGAGTTGATCGATATGACGATCAACTCGCGCAGCCATTCCAGTGATGTGGCTTTCGGCAGGTTCATTTGCAGCGGACTCCGAACGTTGATGTGCAGTTCGTTCGCATTCTAACTTTCGCTGTAAAGTAACCGTCAACTCCTTTTTGGAGAAAGAAATTGTGTCTCATTGCCGAAGAGCAGGAGTCGGCGTCACCTCCTTTCAAACATCACCCTTCTCCCCTCCTCAGCACTCCGAAGCCACCAACTCGATAATCGTCATCACATCCATCGCGTCCTGCAGCGTCACCGGAAACAGCTTGCCCTCCTGAATCGACGCCGCCAGCGCGCGATAGAACTCGACATACGCGCCATCGCGCGTGGCGAATTCGTGACGCAAATCGTGATCGCCATCGACCTCGCGCAGCAGACCCGGCGGATTCTTCGCGAACTCCGGATTGCCCGGCCGCATGCTCGATCGCAACAGATCTTCCTGCGTATCCAGTCCGCTCTTCACGTAACTGCCGCGCGTACCGTGAATCGAAAAACGCGGCGGATCGAGCTCCGCCAGCGCGCTTGCATACAGGATCACCTCCTTGTCGTCGTATCCGAGCACGATGTGCACGTAATCCGGCGCGTGCGCATGATCGCGATGCGCCTTCACGAAGGCCGTCACCGTCTGCGGCGCGCTGAACAGCGTCAGCGCCTGATCGATCAGATGCGGCCCGAGATCGAACAGCAGACCGTCGCCACGCGCCGCTTCCTCGCGCCAGCGCACCGGCACCTTCGGCCTGAAACGATCGAAATGGGATTCGTAATGCGTGATGCGCCCAAACCGCCCGCTTTCGATCAGCGCGCGCATGGTCATGAAATCGCCATCCCAGCGACGATTGTGGAACGGCGCGAACAGCAGGCCTTTTTGCTGCGCCAGATCGGCGAGCGTGCGCGCATCGGCGGCGGAAAGCGTCACCGGCTTGTCGACGACCACGTGCTTGCCCGCCGATAACGCCCGCCGCGCGAGATCGAAGTGCGTGTCGTCCGGCGTCGAGATGACGATGCACTCGACGTCGTCGAGCACGAGCAGCGCATCGAAGTCTGCGACGACCTTCGCATCGGGATAATCCGCCTGCGCGCGCTCAGCCTGGCTGGTCGCGATGGTGGCGACTTTCGCGCGGCTGCAATGCTCGATGACGGGTGCGTGAAACGTCGCGCCGGCGAGGCCGTAGCCCATTACGCCAACTTTCGCTGTGTCCATGCGGGCATCGTCCTGTCGTGGAATCGGTTGCATATTGTGGCACGGCGACCGAAACAACGATGCGAACAAGGGCCAAAACCGCGTGCGTTCCGGCGTGTTAAAATTGAACACTCGATTTACGCAGTCCACCCGCGACGGCACGCTCCGCTCGCTTCCAACTCCAAAGCCCAAACGATGTCCGCAGATCTGAACGCCGCGCAAAACAAAGCCGTGCGCTATCTGGATGGCCCTTGTCTCGTGCTCGCCGGCGCGGGCAGCGGCAAGACGCGCGTGATCACGCAGAAGATCGCGCATCTGATCGAAGGGAAAGGTTTCGAGCCGAAGCACATCGCCGCGCTCACCTTCACCCTTCACCAACAAGGCCGCGCTCGAAATGCGCGAGCGCACGGCCAAGCTCCTCGAAGGCAAGACGCTCTTGATGCCGGGCAAGGAAGGCCGCAAGATTCCCGTCAATCAGTTCAACTATCTGCACCTTCCACTCGCTCGGCGTGCAGATCATGCGGCAGGAAGCGGAACACGTCGGCCTCAGGCCGCAGTTCTCAATCATGGGCGCCGACGATTGCTTCGGCATGGTTCAGGAGCAACTCGGCACCACCGACAAAGACCTGATCCGCAAGAGTATCAGGACACCAACACCTGTCAGTACGAGTTGCTGAAGCTCCTGGCCGGCCCGCGCGCCGCGACGCTCGAAAACCTCGCGCAGCTCGGCAAAGATTTTCCGAAGCTGCACGTGTCAAGCTGGAGCAGAACTATCGCTCGACGGTGCGGATTCTGACCGCGGCGAACAACGTCATCACCAACAATCCGAAGCTATTCGAGAAGAAGCTGTGGTCCGAGCACGACATGGGCGACACGATCACCGTGACCGGCTGCAACGACGAAGAGCACGAGGCCGAATCCGTCGTGTTCCGGCTGTCTGCGCATAAGGCTGTCTGCGCATAAGTTCGAGCGGCGCTCGCAATTCCGCGATTACGGCATTCTGTATCGCGGCAACTTTCAGGCGCGCATCTTCGAACAAGTGCTGCGGCGCGAACGCATTCGGTATGTGCTGTCGGGCAGGCAGTCGTTTTTCGATCGCTCGGAAATCAAAAATCTGTGCGCCTATCTGCGTCTGATCGCCAATCCGGATGATGACCCTGGGTTCATCCGCGCAATCACTACGCCACGGCGCGGCGTCGGCAACACCACGCTCGAAGCGCTCGGCGCGAGCGCGGCGAAGGTATCGCTGTTCGAAGCGGTATTCATGGGCGGCATCGAGGCGCGGCTGTCGGCGCGTCAGGTCGAGCCGTTGCGCACCTTCTGCGAATGGATTCGCCGCCTGTCGGACTGCGCGGCGCGCGATCCGGCATCGACCGCGCTCGACGACATGATGGACGCCATCCACTACGAGGCGTATCTCTACGATGCCTTCGACGAGCGTCAGGCGCAGACCAAGTGGCAGAACGTGCTCGAGTTTCTCGAATGGCTCAAGCGCAAGGGCACGAAGCCCGAGCCATCGCCTGAACGGAGCAGACCGGTTACGACACCGCCGACAGCCTTTCCGACGACGGCAAGAACCTGCTCAGTCTGATTCAAACCGTCGCATTGATGTCGATGCTCGAAGGCAAGGACGAGGACCCGGACGCGGTGCGTCTGTCCACCGTGCACGCATCGAAGGGACTCGAGTATCCGCACGTGTTTCTGGTCGGCGTCGAGGAAGGCATCATGCCGCATCGCGTCGGCTCGAACTACGACAATCCGATCGACGATGCACGTATCGAGGAAGAACGCCGGCTGATGTATGTCGCGATCACGCAGGCGCAGCGCAGTCTGCATCTGAACTGGTGCAAGAAGCGCAAGCGCGCGGGAGACGGTGGTGTGCGAGCCGCCGCGCTTCATCCCCGAAATGCTGCTAGACGACGCGCCGCCGCCCACGGCGGAAGAAGCGCCGCTGTCGCCGAAGGATCGTATGGCGATGTTGCAGAAGGGTTGAGTGCTTTCCGGTCGAGTAAATAAAAAATCTTGCGCCCGTTCGAAGGGCAGGATTTTTTCTTTCGTACCGCGCGACGTTACTTCGCCGCGCCCACCATGTAGTCGACGGCGGCCTTCACATCGGCGTCCGACGCGTTCGATCCGCCCTTCGGCGGCATCGCGCCCTTGCCGTGCAGCGCATAGTTATACATAATTATTATAGATGGTGTCCATCGGGCCCTTGAAACGCGGCGCCCAGGCTTCCTTGTCGCCGAACTTCGGTACGCCGAGCACGCCGCGTGACATGCCTGACACACCTGCGTATAGAGCGCCTTGCCCGCCTGAGCGCTGTCCGCGCCGCCCGCTGCTGCCGCTGCCGGAGCCGATGCGCCCGCCACTTCGCCCGGCTTCGGCTGGGCCGGTTCCGGGAAATTCGCGCCACCGTGATCGGCCATATAGACGACCGTACGCGCGATTTCGAAGTCGCTGTAGTCGTCGAGATTGGTGCAGCCGCGCGCGGGCATCGCGCCCTTGCCGTTGAGCGCGTTGTGAAGAAGCGTGTCGTAGCCTTCGCTGATGCGCGGGGCCCACGCGCCCGCGGGGCGGTTCGCGTGACAGGTCGAGCAGACGGCCTTGAAAACTTCCTCGCCGGTCTTTTAGACGCGGGGCGCGTTGGTATCGCGTACATCACAACCTGCGCGGCGGCGCGATGCGCGCATTAACGGATTGTTCGATATCGGTGCCCGCGCCGGTGCGCGTGGTGTTGTTCACGTAGACCGCGAGCAGGATGATGATCGCGACCGGAACGCCAAATCCCGCGATGACGGCCGCGATGAGTTGGCCGGGTGTCTTGATCGGGGCTCCGTGGGGTGCTTCGCTCATGTTTGTCTCGTCTCCCGTTTTATTTTTAGTGTGAGTCGGTTCAGTGACAGCGTGACAGCTACCGCATTGCCTGGCGCATGCCTCGGGGAAAGGCAAAAGGCACGGTCGATTATAGACGGAACGTTTAACACACGGCGCGAGGTAGCCAGCCGGCGTGACGGGCGGTTTACCCGAATCGTGTGATGCTTGCGAATGCTTTGCGCCCCCCGACCGCCCCGCGCGATGGACGGATTCACGAAGAACCGGTATCCTTTCAAATTCGCATGGGCCTTGCAGCCGCCTTTCGGCTTTCGTTTTCCCTCTTGCAAGGTCTTTCTACGATGCGCCCGTAGCTCAATGGATAGAGTACTGCCCTCCGAAGGCAGGGGTTGCTGGTTCGATCCCAGCCGGGCGCGCCATCCGGTTCATTCCTGCAGCGCTATTTCACTGCCCGTCCACCGTTATCGCTTCGACGCGCGCCGCCCGTTGCTCGACGCTTCCTGACACCGGCACCGACGTCCCCTTCACGCGCACCACACGATTCTGCAGTTTCGCCGCATCCTGCCGCGCGAGACCCTCGAGCTTCCAGTCGCCGCTCGCATCGCGGATCACCGGATAGACGAACGGCTCGTTGCTGCGCAACGTGAGCCGTCCATGCAACTTGACCGCGTCGCCCGCCTGCGTCGCGCAGGCCGAT
>JAQFVJ010000068.1 GCA_029439525.1 Caballeronia sp. BR6202001591004 | reverse complement strand
GCACGGCCATTGCGGAAAAACCCGCTGCCGCCGCTGCCAAGCCCGCATCGGGCGCCGCAGCGAAGCATCCGAAGAAGGGCTCACATGCTGCGCTCGGCATCCTCGGGAGCTGCACGATGAACCGCCCGCAATACATTCTGCAGCCGGTCAATCCGTACTTCATCACGTTCAGTCTCGCGGCCGCGTTCCTGCTGAACCTGGTGCCGTGGGGCCGCATTCTCTTCATTCCGGATTTCGTCGCGCTCGTGCTGCTGTTCTGGAATGTGCACCAGCCGCGCAAGGTCGGCATGGGCATCGCGTTTCTGCTCGGCCTGTTGATGGACGTGCACAATGCGAATCTGCTCGGCGAGCACGCGCTTGCCTACACGCTGCTGTCCTACGGCGCGATCACCATCCATCGCCGCGTGTTGTGGATGTCGATCGGCGTGCAGATGTTCGCCGTCGTGCCGCTCCTTGTGGGCGCGCAGCTCGTGCCGTTCATCATCCGGCTGATGATGGCCGCCGCGTTCCCCGGCTGGAGCTATCTGGCCAACGGTTTCGTCGAGGCCGCGCTGTGGCCGATCGCGAGCTTTCTGCTGCTGATGCCGCAACGCCGCGCCGCCGATCCCGACGACACGCGCCCGATCTGAGCGCGACGCCGCGCGCCGGGCAAACGCCTACGCGCGGACTACCGGACTACACTTGAATCGCCAACATCGCGAATAAATGCGCGAACGCTGCATGACCGAAATAAAGAACACCGAGCAACAGTTGTCGAAGTTCCGCCTGCGCGTTGCGGCGGCGGGACTGTTCGTGTTCGTCTGCTTCGGGCTGATCGGGCTGCGCTTTCTGTATCTGCAGGTCTGGCATTTCAGCAAGTATTCGTTGCAGGCCAACGAGAACCGTATCTCCGTTGCGCCGATCGTGCCAAATCGCGGCATCATTACCGACCGCAACGGCGTTGTGCTCGTGAAGAACTATTCGGCTTACACGCTCGAAATCACGCCGTCGAAGATCAACGACACGCTCGACGGGGTCATCGATCAGCTCGCGCAAGTCATTCCGATCGACTCACGCGACCGCTGCCGCTTCAAGAAGCTGCTCGAAGATTCCAAGAATTTCGAAAGCCTGCCGATCCGCACGCGCCTGACCGATGACGAAGTCGCCAAGTTCACCGCGCAACGCTATCGCTTTCCGGGCGTCGAAGTGCGCGCGCGGTTGTTCCGCCAATATCCACTCGGCACGACGGCGGCGCACGTCATCGGCTATATCGGGCGCATTTCGCAGCGCGATCAGGAGCGCATCGACGACGCGAGCGACGCCAATGACCAGAACTCGGATCACTACGATCCGCGCCTCGACGCCAACAACTACAAGGGCACGGATTACGTCGGCAAGATCGGCATCGAGCAGAGTTACGAAACCGAACTGCACGGTCTGATCGGTTTCGAGGAAGTCGAAGTGACGGCGGGCGGCCGTCCGGTGCGCACGATGTCGCGCACGCAGGCGATGCCCGGCAACAATCTCGAGCTGTCGCTCGATATCGGTTTGCAGCAGGTCGCGGAGCAGGCCTTCGCGGGCAAGCACGGCGCGCTGGTCGCGATCGAACCGTCGACGGGCGACGTGCTCGGGTTCGTGTCCGCGCCGAGCTTCGATCCGAATTCCTTCGCCGACGGCATCGACCAGCAAACCTGGGACGCGCTCAACAACTCGCCGGATCATCCGCTCCTGAATCGTCCGCTGCACGGCACGTATCCGCCGGGTTCGACGTACAAGCCGTTCATGGCGCTCGCCGCGCTCACGCTGCACAAGCGCACGCCGGGCTGGGGCTTTCAGGATCCAGGCTTCTACACGTCCGGCGGCCACACGTTCCGCAACGACGTGCGTTCGGGTCAGGGCTGGGTGGACATGAACCGCGCGATCGTGGTTTCGAACGACACCTACTTCTACATGCTCGCGCACGACTTAGGCGTGAACGCGATGGCGAATTTCATGAAGCCGTGGGGTTTCGGGCAGATTACCGGCATCGATATCGCGGGCGAGGCGCGCGGCATCCTGCCGTCGATCGAATGGAAGCGCAAGGCGTACCGCAAGCCCGAGCAGCAGCGCTGGTACGAAGGCGAGACGATCAGTCTCGGCATCGGTCAGGGCTATAACTCGTTCACGATCCTGCAACTCGCGCACGCCACGGCGACGCTCGCGAACAACGGCGTGGTGATGAAGCCGCACCTCGTGCGCGACATCGAAAACCCGATCACCAAGGACACGCGCCCGGTTGTGCGCGATCCGAGCGACAAGATCAATGTGCGCCAGCAGGACATCGATTTCATTAAGTGCGCAATGGAAGGTGTCGTCACCAACGGCACAGCCGCGAAGGTGTTCGCGGGCGCGCCGTATCAGGTGGCGGGCAAGACCGGCACGGCGCAGGTGTATTCGTTGCAGGGCGCGAACTACAATGGCCACGCACTCGCCGAGCATCTGCGCGATCATGCGTTGTTCATCGCGTTCGCGCCGGCGGAAAAGCCGACCATCGCGCTGGCGCTGATCGTCGAAAACGGCGGCTGGGGCGCGGGGTCCGCCGGCCCGATCGCACGCAAGGTGCTCGACTATTACATCGTCGATCGCCTGAAGCCGGGCGCGGCAGCCGCCTCCGCGACGGAATCTGGCTTGCCGATGATCGGCGGCACGCAGCCGCACGCCGCCGTTGCGCTGCCCGCGTCGGTGGCGGTGGCGGCATCCGCGACGGCAAATCCGGCGTCCGTGCCGAAGGGTGCCAAAGCCACCGCCCCGCATCGGCGCCCACGGGCGCGCTACCGGCCTCGTCGTCCACGAAAACGCCCGCGCCGAAGAAACGGCCGACGGAGCCGTCGCCCACCATGGTGCGCGGCAACGAGAACGACGTGCGCACGGTCGCGCCGTCCGGCGGCATCGACGAATAAGGAACCGTCATGCAACTGCATATGCAATGGGACAAGCGCCAGATCATCGATCGCGCCAAGCGGATGTTCGCGGGCTTCGACAAGCCGCTTGCGCTGATCGTTTTTCTGCTGCTGTGTGTCGGCATCGTGACGCTGTACAGCGCGAGTCTCGATGTGCCCGGCCACGTCGAGGATCAGTTGCGCAACATCATGCTTACCTTCGGGCTGATGTGGATCCTCGCCAACATCCCGCCGCAAACGCTGATGCGCTTCGCCGTGCCGATGTACACGGTCGGCGTCGCGTTGCTGGTAGCGGTCGCGGCCTTCGGCCTCACGCGCAAGGGCGCGAAGCGGTGGCTGAATGTCGGTGTGGTCATCCAGCCGTCGGAGATCGTGAAGATCGCCATGCCGCTGATGCTCGCGTGGTACTACCAGAAGCGCGAAAGCAATATCCGCTGGTGGGATTACATCGTCGGCTTCGTGATTCTGCTGCTGCCGGTCGGCTTCATCGCGAAGCAACCGGACCTCGGCACGGCGGTGCTGGTGTTCGCGGCGGGCGTGTGCGTCATCTACTTCGCGGGTCTGAGTTTCAAGCTGATTTTGCCGGTGCTGCTGGCGACGGTCATCGCGGTGGCGAGCATCGCCATCTTCCAGGACAAAATCTGCCAGCCCGAAGTCAACTGGCCGATGATGCACGACTACCAGAAGCACCGCATCTGCACGCTGCTCGACCCGACGTCCGATCCGCTCGGCAAGGGCTTCCACACAATTCAGGCGGTGATCGCCATCGGCTCGGGCGGCACGCTCGGCAAGGGCTGGCTGAAGGGCACGCAGGCGCACCTCGAATTCATCCCCGAAAAGCATACGGACTTCATCTTCGCGGTGTTCTCGGAGGAGTTCGGACTCGCGGGCGGACTGGTGCTGCTCTTTCTCTATATGGCGCTGATCGCGCGCGGGCTGTATATCGCGGCGAACGGCGCGACCTTCTTCGGGCGATTATTGGCCGGATCGCTCACGCTCGCGTTCTTCACGTATGCGTTCGTCAACATCGGCATGGTGAGCGGGATTTTGCCGGTGGTCGGCGTGCCGCTGCCCTTCATGAGCTACGGCGGAACCGCGTTGACGACACTGGGCGTCGCGGTCGGACTCATCATGAGCGTCGCACGGCAGAAAAGGCTGATGCAGAGTTAGCGCGTCTGCGCCTCAGCAAAAACCGCGGTTCTTGCCGCGGTTTTTTGCGCATTACTGAGGCTGCTGAGGGCGTTCCTTCTCCAGTTTCGCGGTGAGTTGCTGAACTTGAGGCGCGGCGCCGCCGGATCGCCTTGCGCGGCCGCCGCCGCATAGTACGCGCGCGCGACACATTCAGATTGCGCTCGACGCCATCGCCCCCGCGCTCGTAGAACGATCCCGCGACGTACTGCGCCGTCATGTCCCCGCCTTGCGCGGCTTTCTTGTACCAGGGAACGCCTGCGTGTTGTCGCGCGCGGTGCCGCGTTCGTCGAGGAACTGGTTCGCTAGCGCGAGTGCCGCCTGCACATGTCCCTGATTCGCCGCGCGCAGGAACCAGCGATGCGCTTCGGTCGGATCGCGCTCCACGAATTCGCCGTCGTCGTACATCTTGTCGTAGACATATTGCGTGTGCGCCATGTTCGCGTCGGCGGCGCGACGCAGCCACTTCTTGCCTTCCGGGATGTCCGCCGGACCGCCTTCGCCGTTGAGCCGCATCACCGCGTAATTGAATTTGGCGAGACAGCTGCCTTTCTGCGCCGCGCGGCTGAACTCCGATCGCGCCGACACGAGATTGCCCGCGTTGTAAATCGGCGACGGCGTTCTGCGTGGCGAGATCGGGCGACTTCGCCTTGCCTTGCGCGAGAGCCGCGGTACGAGCAAGCCGAAGGACACGACCGACGCCGCCGCGATCACGCCACGCAAAACGGCTTTCATGATCTCGCTTCCTGCAACGCCTGACGCGTCGACTTCAACATCCGCGTGCGCGTGCCGGCATCGAGCACGCGTTTCACGAGCCAGCCTTCGGAGAACGGTATGCGCACGATCGGCTCGCTCGGCAGATGCGCCGCCGCGATCGCGCGAAGCTGGCTCACCACGTCGCGGCTGTCGTTCGGCGAATGCTCCATGTCGATCAGCAGCCAGTCGAAGCTGGCGTGTGCCAGCGCTTCGGCGGCATCCGCGCTGCACATCGACAGCCAGAGGCCGAACGACGGACCCGGTTCCTTGAGACGCTGCTTGGATTGGTGAAGGCGCTCCTCCTTGCTGGAGAACGACGCGACGGCTGTGAGACGGGAAAGACGGGCATGCTTTCGCTCCGTGTGTAGTGTCGCCGCGAGCGGCGGCGACTCCTCGAGCGATCATACCGTGACAACGGCGCGGGTGTTTATTGCGCCGCGAGAGGGGTTTAACTGCGTTCGACGTCGGCCCAGCAGTTCGGCGTTTCGTAGAGACGCACGCGCCTGAGCTTCAGATTGATGCCGTAATGCGTATCATAGACATCCGCGAGAATGTTGAACGCGACTGCAGCCAGATTTTCGACGGTCGGAATGCGGTCCAGCACGGCGGTTTTGTGATCCGCCATCGTTTGGAGGAATTCGCGCACTTTGACATCGCCTTCATAGACGATGAACGCGTGATCCCACTTGTTGACGAGATGCTCCATGGCCAGCGTCTTGACGTCGGCGAAGTCCATGACCATGCCGCGATCCGGCGCGCCTTCGATATTGACGAGGTTGCCTTGAAGCGTGATTTCGAGCACGTAGCGATGTCCGTGCAGATTGCGGCACTGACTGCGGTGATCGGGGATGCGGTGGCCCGCATTGAATTCGAGTTTTCGGGTAATCGTCTGCACGGCGGCTCGACTTTCTTTCAGGGGATGTTCAGGTATTTGTGCGTCTGCATCGACAGGCGCCACTTCGGATGCCGTTTGCACCAGTCGATCGCCAGCTTCGTATTGATGTCGCGCGACGGGCCGTCCATCGGCTGGACGAGGAAGTACTCGAAATTGAGCTTTTCCAGGTCGGCCAAGCGCTGATTGGCCTGCGGCACGATGACCTTCAGTTCGTTGCCCTTGGTCACGACGAGCGGCGCGTCGGCTTTCGGGCTTACACAGATCCAGTCGATGCTCTCGAGCACCGGCAGCGAGCCGTTCGTCTCGATCGCCATTTCGAAGCCGACGTCGTGCAACGTATCGACGAAGGGCTGATCGATCTGCAGCATCGGCTCGCCGCCGGTGCACACGACGAACCTGTTCGCCTCGCCTTCCGGCCAGAGCGACGCGATCATCGCGACGAGTTCGGCAGGCGTGCGGTATTTGCCGCCGTTCTCGCCATCGGTGCCAACGAAATCCGTGTCACAGAACTTGCAGACGGCTTCATCGCGATCCTGCTCGCGTCCGGTCCACAGGTTGCAGCCCGTGAAGCGGCAGAACACGGTTGGACGCCCGGCGTTCGCGCCCTCGCCCTGCAACGTGTAGAAAATTTCCTTTACCGGGTACGTCACGACTACCTTTTGATTCGTTGCGTGAAAATTCAAACGGGCCCGACCGTGACCTGCTCGCCCGCGCGATACGCCTCGTAACCGCGTTTGCGCAGTTTGCATGCCGGGCACTGGCCGCAGCCGAAGCCCCAGTTGTGCAGTTCGGCGCGCTCGCCGACATAACACGTGTGCGTCTCGACGCGGATCAGTTCGACCAGCGTCTCGCCGCCGAGCGTTTCCGCCAGACGCCACGTGTCGGCCTTGTCGAGCCACATCAGCGGGGTTTCGAACGCATAGCGTGTTTCCATGCCGAGGTTGAGCGCGACCTGCAGCGCTTTCATCGTGTCGTCGCGGCAATCCGGGTAACCGGAGAAGTCCGTTTCGCACATGCCGCCGACGAGCACTTTCAATCCGCGACGATACGCGAGCGTGGCCGCAATCGTCATGAATAGCAGATTACGGCCGGGCACGAAGGTGTTCGGCAGGCCGTTCGCCGTCGACTTGATCTCGATTTCGCGCATCATCGCCGTGTCGCTGATCGCGCCGAGCACCGAGAGGTCGATCATGTGATCTTCGCTGAGCCTTTCGGCCCATTGCGGGAAATCGCGCGCGACCGCCGCGCGAAAACCGTCGCGGCATTCCAGTTCGACGCGGTGGCGCTGTCCGTAATCGAAGCCGAGCGTCTCGACGGTCTTATAACGTTCGAGCGCCCAGGCAAGGCACGTGGCCGAATCCTGGCCGCCGGAAAACAAGACGAGCGCGCTGTCCTTAGCGTCTAAACGAGTCACCCTGAACACTCCGTGATGAGATTGGCGTCACCGCGACGCGAGCCGTCAGAACGACAGGCGCTCGCGATGAGGGATGCGGGTCTGGCGCAAATCCAGTAGGACGGCGACTCTGCCGCGACTACGCGCGGCCCTTATGCCTCCGATAGCGGATCGAAGCGACTTTCCGGCGCGACGATCGGCACGTTTTCGGCAGATCCGGCGGCGCGAAACATCGGTTTCGGATCGGTTTCCAGCCGCCAAAAGAAAAGGACTTGCCTCGTCCGCGGACCGCAAGTCCTTTTCTTATAAATAAAATTTTAGCATGACGCACCCGGTTATGACGGGTAAAACCTTGACATCGCTTCACGTTTATCTGTGGGGCTCGTTTTGTAGAGCGATGCGTCCCGAGCGATGCTGCAAAAAATATGCGGAAATAAATTCCATTCTCGAGTCGCCAAATGTTTACGGGTTTAAGGGAGAAGCGCATTATCGAAAATTGCGAAATAAATACCGGTAAGTTCTGGATCGCGTCAATACCTTGCCCGCCCGACTAAAGTTAAGTCAGACGAACGCCATAAATAGCAAACAAGAATACGATGAGGTAGCAAACATTAAAAAGCAACTTTTACCTCGTCAAAAGTACTTGATCGTCTCTCGGGGAATCAGCGACAAATGTTCGCACAATCAATAATAAGTAGGTTTTTCTCAGTGTCGGGCCGCAGGGCATATCCACCGTCATCGATCTAGTTTGAACCGCGGGAAAGACCGGTGCGGGTCCGGCTGTCCAGCAGCATCTTCTGACATCGGTGTTAGGCGATCCTGCCAACCCTCCCGCGCATTTATTTCGGATTGCGAATGAGATGCGTGGGACACCCGCCCGCAGGGTTACGCGGGATCGTCGGTCCGTTACTGATCCGCCCGCTCATCGCGACGCTTCGGATAACGCGCCTTCCTTCGTCGACGCACATCTATAAAATTAGTAAAACTAATTATTAGCATGAAGACTCTAGACACCAAACCACTCGCCACATTCTTTCCGCACAGAAGACCGGACTGATCGCCGCCGCAGTCGCCACGACCTTGTTGCTCGCCACCTGCGGGGGCAGCGATGCGGGCAACGACGCCTTCGCCCTGTCGTCGGTCGTCGACTTCCGCCGCTGCCACGCGCGGCGTGAACGCCTTCGTGATTGCGTCGCCGACCGTGAATTTCACGGTGAGCGGCACGGTGACGATCAAGGGCACGGTCGGTTCCAACTGGACGAGCGTGTCGGTCGTCGACATGAAGATGGGCAACAAGTGTGCGCGCGCGACGCGGTCCCGTCGAACGGCACTTCTCGACGACGTGCGACTCACGCGTCAGGTCAACGGCGAGCATATGTGGCGCGTCACGGCGACCAACAAGAGCACCAACGCGACCTCGGTGCAGGACATCGCGCTGACGCGGTGCCCAACGCGAAAACCGGCGGCACGCCGACGACGCCATCCACGAGCATCTTCTATGGCGTGATCGGCCACAACAACGAAGGCGGGGCGCGTACGACATCTCGTCGCCGGCGCTTCAGCTCCAGCAGTTGCAGGATCTCGGCGTGAAGCTGTATCGAAACGAAGTGTACAAAGTGTACAATCAGTACGGTGACGCATCTCACCAGCGTAGCGACGACGATGGAAGCGGGCGGCGTGAAGGTCTATCCGGTGATGCTGAGCGGCATTGACTTCGCCAGCGAGAACGACGCCTAAACGCCGGCTACACGCTTGGCCAGCAGACGGCCAGCGCGCGCACAAGTTACCCGTACTACGAGGTCAGCAACGAACTCGATTCCGAAGCGCTCGCTGGCAAAGTCGATGGCGTGTATCCGGGCCACTACGACAACACGAAGTTCACGCTTGCGCTCGGTGTGATCCGAGGCATGATCGCGGGCGTGAAGTCGGGGTGGATGCGTCGGCGAAGAATCATCATCGGCGGCGGCGCGTGGATGCATTACGGCTTCGACCAGATGCTCGCGAACGGCACGACGGGTCATCCGGTCGTGCCGTGGACATCACCGCGTGGCACTGGCATTCGGATCAGGGGGACATCACGAACGCGTGCGGCGGCACGGGTTGTCACGATGTTCTGGCGACGCTCGCGCAGTTCGGCAAGCCGAGCTGGATCAACGAGTTCGGCGTGCGTCCGTGGCTCGGCAGCGATGCGCAGATCGCGGCGTATCTCGTCGGCAATCAGATGATGGCCGAGTTCGTCGCGGTGGCGTCGAAGTACAACATCCAGGCGATCCAGACGTACGAACTCTGACGATCCGGCCGGCGGCGAAGGCGCGTACGGCCGCTTCGAACGACGGCAAGACCATCAAAGCAAGCTTACACGGCGTTCAGGAACTTCGTGAAGGCGAACCCGAAATAAGTAGAACGAGAGCGTCGCTCGAGAACGCGTCGCTCTAAAAGAAAGAATCGCGAGGAGACCAACCTGCAAAACAAAAAAGCCCCGTCGCAAGGACGGGTCTTTTTTTGTTTGAAGCTTTGGTGGCCTGGGACGGAATCGAACCATCGACACGCGGATCTTCAATCCGCTGCTCTACCAACTGAGCTACCGGGCCAATAAGTGTAAAACTATAGCAGAGCAAAGGACGGCGCTCAAGCCTTTTGCCGAATTTTTTCTCGGCGAGGCCGGCAAAACCGTGCGCAAAAATCTGGTGCGCCCGAGAGCGCCGCTCAGACTCCGCTCTTGTTCTTCCCCAGATCGACGCCGAGCTGCTTGAGCTTGCGGTACAGGTGCGTGCGCTCGAGGCCGGTCTTTTCCGCGACGCGCGTCATGCTGCCGTTCTCGCGCGCGAGGTGATATTCGAAGTACGCGCGTTCGAAGGCGTCGCGCGCATCGCGCAGCGGGATGTCGAACGAAATCGCCGCAGTTTGTCCCGCCTGCCCTTGCGGCGCGCTGCCCGCGCCCGGCTCGGCGGGCGTCGCGTTGAGCGCGGATGCCGTCGGCAACGCTGCCGCGATCGGCCCGCCCGATGCGCTCGCGCTCGCTGCGAGCTTCGCCGGCGACGCCGACGCGGGCACCGTGGCACCGTGCACGAGCCCCTGCTCGACGGCCTTCAGCAGCTTCTGCAGCGCGATCGGCTTCTCGAGAAAATTGAGCGCGCCGATTTTTGTCGCCTCGACGGCCGTGTCAATGGTCGCATGACCGGACATCATGATGACCGGCATCGTGAGCTTGCCTTGTGCGGCCCATTCCTTCAGCAAGGTCACGCCGTCGGTATCGGGCATCCAGATGTCGAGCAGTACGAGGTCGGGCGTCTGTTGCAAGCGATAGTCGCGCGCATACTGCGCGTTCTCCGCCACATCCACCACATGTCCTTCGTCGCTCAGGATCTCGGAGAGCAGTTCCCGGATCCCCATTTCATCGTCTACCACCAGGATGGTTGCCATTTAAGCTGCCCTTGTCTGCACTGTTGTTTTGTCTTGCCGTTATTCGCGGCGGTGTCGTCGGGAGGCACGGCGCCCGGCGCGGCATCGTCCGCGAGTTGAAGAAACAGAATCGAGATTTGCGCCCCTTCCACTACATCCGGCGACTTCGAACGGTTGCGGATGTCGATGCGTGCGCCATGCTCATCGAGGATCTTCTTGACCGTTGCAAGTCCCAGACCCGTGCCCTTCGCTTTGGTCGTCACGTAAGGCTCGAAAACCCGCGACAGAATGCGCGCGGGAAAGCCCGAACCGTTGTCCGAGACAGTCAGACGCACCGCGACGCACGCATGGCCCGATGCATCGGGCTCGCCATACTCTACTGTCCTCGTTTCGAGCAGGACGCGCGGTTGAGCGACATCCGCCACCGCGTCTTGCGCGTTCTGGAGCAGGTTGTGTATGACCTGTCGGATTTGCGTCGCATCGCCGCGGATCACCGGCAGCTTCGCGAGCTCGATCTTGATCGGACTCTTGCCTTCCTCGATGCCGTACAACGTCAGCATTTCCGCGACCAGATCGTTCAGTTGCAGATTGCCGAGCACGGCCGGCGGTGTACGCGCGTATTCGCGGAAATCATCGACCATCTGCTTCATCGCCGCGACCTGATTGACGATGGTCGTCGCGCCGCGCTTGAGCACGTCGGCGTCCTGCGGCACGAGCTTGTCGGCGAGCTTCATCTGCAGGCGTTCGGCGGAAAGCTGAATGGGCGTGAGCGGATTCTTGATCTCGTGCGCGAGACGCCGCGCGACTTCGCCCCATGCGACCGAACGCTGCGCGGAGATGACGTCCGAAATATCGTCGAACACCACGACATAGCCGGTAGTTTCGGCGTCCTCTTCGCCATCGGTCGCGCTCAAAAGCTGCGTGCCGCGCACGAGCAGCGTGAGCGGATCGTTCTCGCCGGGCACGGTGACCGCCACTTGTTGCTGCCAGTGTCCGCGATCGCCGACCGGACGACCGCCGCCGTCCGCCGCTGCATCGCGTTCGGCGAACGCCTTCTTCACCATCGCGCCGAATTCGGCGAGCGCGCCGATCTGATCGAGCGGCTGATTCAGCATCGCGCCGAACGGCTGGCGGAAGATGCGTTCCGCGCCGCGATTCGCCGTCGTGAGACGGAACTGCCGGTCGAACACGAACACGCCCGCCGTGAGATTGGCAAGAATGCTTTCGAGATACGCCTTCGAATGTTCCAGCGCGATGCGATTGTTTTCCACCGACGCGCGCGCCTCCGACAACTGCCGCGTCATCGCATTGAACGACTGCGTGAGGAAGCCGAGCTCGTCGCGCGAATTGATCTGGCGTTTGGGCGTGTAGTCGCGTTCGGCCACTTCCTTCGTGCCCTGCGCGAGCAGGAACAGCGGCCGCGCGAGCTGATTGCCGAGCGCGAGCGCGAGCATCATCGCGATGAAGGTCGCGAGGAACAGCGCGAGCGTCAGCGTGCCGATATACATCTTGCGCAAGCCCGTGCGCCCGAGCCGTTTTTCCTGATACTCGCGATACGCGCGCTGAACCGCGTCCGCGTTGCGCGCGAGTTCCTGACTCACGGGCTGCTCGATCTGGAGGAAGCGGTCAACGTGCTGGAACGCGGTCGTGGTGATCGGATCCGGTATCTTGGTGACGACGCGCAGACGCAATGCGCCCTTCGGCCCGTTCGATTTGGGATCGCCGTCTATCTCGCCTTCGATCGCACCATACGGATGATCCTGCGCTTCCTTCAGCATCGTGCTGGTCGGCTCGTTGGTCGGCAGGAGCACGTAATAGTTGCCCGATGCCTGCGCGATGGTCCGCAGGCCCGACACGCGCTGCGAGCCGTTGTTCGAACTGAGATCCTCGCGGTTGTACTGATCGCGCGGACGCTCGAACACCACGGCGTCCTGCACGTTGTACTGATCGCGCAGACGCAGCAGCGCCAGCGTGAGACTCGACGGGTC
>JAQFVJ010000067.1 GCA_029439525.1 Caballeronia sp. BR6202001591004 | reverse complement strand
GTCGAACCCGCGATGCGTTCGTCCATCGGCTTCGCAGCTTGCTGCGAGTCTAGTCGAACGGCGCGGGTTTGAACAACTCGGCGGCGGCATCGAGCTTCGCCTGCGCGGCCTGCGTGCGCGGAAAGCGCACCGCGATGCCCGACTTGTGGCGGAGACTCGCCTGAATGCCTTCGAAGCCGATCTCGAACACGAGCGGCGGCGTTACGCTGCGCACCGGGCCGAACTTCTCGACCGTCGTCTTGCGCACGATGGCATCGACCGACCGGCGCATTTCCTCGTCGGTGAGGCCGGAATAGGCCTTCGCGAAGGGCACGAGCGTGCGCACGCCATCGGCTTCGTCCCAGACGGCGAAGGTGAAATCCGTGTACAGGCTCGTCGCGCGCCGGCCGTGGCCACGTTGCACATAAAGCAGCACGGCGTCGATCGAATACGGATGGATCTTCCATTTCCACCACGTACCCGATGCTTTCGTGCGGCCAACCCCGTACATCGACGCGCGTTCTTTGAGCATCAAACCTTCGACGCCGCGCACGCGGCTTTTGTCGCGCAATTCGGCGAGCGTCTGCCAGTCGCTTGCCGCGACCATCGGCGAGCACTTTCTTCTTTCTTCGTCAGCGACTTACGCGTGATGCGTGGTTGCAGACGCGCGAACGGCAGTGGCGCGCTCGCGCCTGGTTCCCACGCGAGGATTTCGCCGTCGATCACGGTGCCGTCGGGCAAAGCTTCGCCTAGGTGCGCGAGTTCCGGAAAGCATTCGGCGACGAGATCCACACGCGCCCGCCGCGCTTGACGAGTTGCGCGAGAATGCCGTCCCACTTTCATTCGATGATCCAGTTCGCCGGATTACCCAGCGTCGCGGGATTGGCCTGCAACGGATGCGCGAGGAAGAACGAGGGCAGGCCGAGATCGCTTTCAAGTGATGCGTCGGCGTTTTCACCTTCCCCCCTCCCCCCCGGTGCGATTAGCCGAAGATAGCGCGCAGCGCTCGGCGCCTGCCGCGAATCGGTCCAGCCGACCATGCACTGCGCAATGCGCTTGTAATCGACGCCCGCGACTTCCGCGAGTGCGCGCACGACCAGTTGCCGCGCGACATCCACGCAAAAGCCGCCGCCGATGAGTTTGGTCAGCGAAAGCGCTTGCTCCAGTTGAGTTCGTCCCAGTAGCCGAGTAGGCGTTCGCGCAACTCGACAAGATCGGCGCCGCGCAAGGTGAGCACACGCGTTCCTCGATCCATTGCGCGAGACCCAGTTCCGATTCGCGCGTGGCGGGCGGCAGCACATGCGCGATGGTTTCGGCGAGATCGCCGACCGCCTGATACGACTCCTCGAACAGCCACTCCGGTAGGCCGGCACGCTCACGCGCGAAGCCGATAAGACGCGTCGGCACCGATTGGCGCGGTTTGCCGCCCGCGAGAAAGTAAGACGCCCACGCGGCCTCTTCCGCTTCCGCTGCCGAAAAGTAGGCGATCAGCGTTTCGAGCTTTTCGTTGGTCGAAGTGGTCGCGTCGAGCGCGGCGAAGCGTTTCATGTCGCTGCACTCTCATTCGTGTTGTCGTTTTCGGCGGTGTCCGCTTCGATGGCGTCGTCGCCGTATTCGGTTCGGAACGCGCCCGCGTCGAGACCTTGTTCGCGGAGCCAGCAGACCATCGGCTCGATCTGTCCGTGCGTGACGATCACGCATTCCGCGCCCGTTGCGCCGATCGCGAGTTGCAGGCCCGGCCAGTCCGCATGACCCGACAGCACGAAGCGGCGATCGACGCCCTTGCGCGGGCGCGGGCCGCGCAGCCACTCCAGCCGGAAGCGAAGCCGTCGCTGTAGTCGCCGAAGCGGCGCATCCATGTGGCTGCCTTGCGCCGATGGCGGCGCGACGATCAGCGCACCTTTGAATGCGGCCTTGTCCTTCGCGGCAATCTCGTTGACGGGGCGCGTGTCAGCAACGCGACGCCCGCTTCGCGATAAGCGCGATTGAGCGGCTCGACCGCACCGCGACAAAAGATCGGACCGATGCCGGCATCGACACCGGCGAGCACGCGCTGCGCCTTGCCGAATGAATAGCAGAACAGGACCGACGCCCGTCCGTGCGCCGCGTTGTGACGCCACCGTGAATCGACGCCGTCGAACACCGCCTGCGACGGCTCCCATCGATAAATCAGCAGGCCGAAGGTCGACTCGGTGATGAAGGTATCGCAGCGTATCGGCTCGAAGGAGCACACGTCGGGTCTGGCTCGACCTTGTGTAATCGCCCGATGTGACCCATACGCGTCCCGCATGCTCGACGCGGACCTGAGCGGACCCGAGCACATGTCCGGCCGGATGCAGCGACACGCGCATACCGTTCACGTCGATTGCTTCTTCTCCATACGGAAGCCCTCGCACGTCGATGCCGGGCAGACGCGAGAGCAGCACGCCTAGTCCCGGCTCGGCGCACACACAGATAGCGTGCGTGTCCGAAACGGGCGTGATCTGCATGGGCATGCGTGATGATCGCGCATGCGCATTCAACCGGCCGCCATGGATCGATAAAAAAAGTTGCCTGGCGGACAGTACAGCCCTTCGGGACGCGCGACGATGAGGTTGGATGAGTTGTCTACTTATTGTTGAATGCCGCTTTTGATGACAGGCACGTGAATGCCATCAGTGCAGCTTCGCTCCGGTGTTCGATTCTGGCAACAAAAGCACGCCACGTGCCCGTCATGGCCCTTTCATGATTGCGGCTAGGGTGTAAAAGTTTAATTGGCCTTAGCGTTTGTCGAGTGGGTCGTATTGCGAAACACGCGCACACGGGGCGCGCGCCGTAGTAGTTCACTTGCAATGCCTATCATGGACACGATGGTTGCCCCGACCGTCGCAGAAGCGGTCTGGATCGTCACGCTCCAAAGCCATCCACAGTATTGACGTGTGCCTGAAGCGGGTTCTTCACGGGGTAGGTTCGCGCCACCAGGTCGTGCTCGTCGACGTGGCCAAGCTGCTCGCCTGCGCGGACTGCGACGATACCGATTACGTGCTGAAAGCCGTCGGTGACTGGCACGCGGGCAAGGTGCGCGGGATCCCGAGTTCCTCGACCTGGACAATCCCCGCACGCCGGAAATGCCGTATGTGACCATCGGCGTGCCCCGCTCGCCGGGGTTGCTTGGCCTTTTGGGGGAGCATCGGGAGGGCGTGGTCGCGTTCCGCAACGGGCAGCATCGTACCAGATATATATGACATACGCGGGCGCGTTGTGCGTGCCGGTCGAAGTGCCACGAGCGCGAAGCCGATCTTTTGCGCGAGATGTGCGCGGCGCCCGACGAATCGAACGCCGAGTACGGCGACGGCGAGCACTGAGCGCCGTCGCATGTCACACGAGGCTTAGTTCTGCGGCGCGTCCACGATGTTGCGTGGCGCGCCGTCGAGCCACGCCTTCATGTTGCTGAGCGTCGTGTTGGCGATCTCCATCAGCGCCTCGCGTGTAAAGAACGCCTGATGTGCTGTGTTGATGACGTTCGGGAACATCAGCAGGCGCGTGAGCACATCGTCCTGCAGCAGATTGTCCGAATGGTCTTCGAAGAACAGGCCGCCTTCTTCCTCATATACGTCGAGTCCGAGATTGCCCAGCTGGCGCGCTCTTGAGCGCGCCGACCAGTGCGCGGCTTTCGACCAGCCCGCCGCGTCCGGTGTTGATTGAGCATCGCGCCGCGCTTCATACGGGCGAGGGCGCGTCCGTCGATCAGATGATAGGTAGCGGACAGTGCAGCGACACGATGTCGGAGTTCGCGAGCAGGTCGTCGGCGGGCTTGCCGGGATCGAAGCATAGCAGCGGCATGCCGAAGCCCGCCATGATGCTGCCGAACACGCGCCCGATGATGTCCGTGCCGATCACGCCGACGGTCTTGCCGTGCAGATCGAAGCCGAGCAGGCCATTGAGCGAGATGTCGCCTTCGCGCGTGCGCGCCACGGCGCGTGAGGGTGAGGATCATGCCGACGGCGTGCTTCGCGACCGCATGCGGCGAATACGCGGGAACGCGCGTCACCGCGATGCCCAGGCGCTTCGCGGCGTGCAGATCGACGTGATTGAAGCCCGCTGAACGCAGCGCGATCAGGCGTGTGCTGCCTTGATGAAGCGCATGCAGCACGGCTGCGTCGACGACATCGTTGACGAAGGGACACACGGCCGCGAAGCCTCGCGCAAGGATGGCCGTTTCCGCATTCAGATGCGCTTCCTGAAAATCGAGTTCGACGCCGAACACCTCCTTGGCTTGCGTGAAGGTGTCGGCGTCGTATTGACGCGAGCTGAAAAGAATCAGCCGGTTAGGGTTCATGTCGGGCATGTCGGTTGGCCGGTGCGGGCGAGGTTGCATGACGCGTACCGGCCAGCGCTTGCGCCGGTCACGCGTTTCAGTGGGCGGTCGCCGAAGCCGCGCCCACGGTTGCGGTTGCGCTGTTGTAGTAAGTCGCCGGCGGCGCGGCGGATTGGCGATAGACTTCGTCGGGTTTCGAAACGACGGCGTTGACCTCCTGAGTCAGCTTCTTCAAAGCATAGTCGATGAAGAAGCGTGTCTTGGCGGGCAAATATTGACGTCCGGGGTAGACGATCGAAACTTTCATTTCTGGGTCTTCGATCGAATACTCGGACAGCAGGCGCACGAGCGTGCCTTCCTACCACATTGATGTCGGCCGAGCCGATATCCTCCGGCAGAATCGAAAAGCCCATGCCGCGCAAGGTCGCGAGGCGCACCATCAACGCGCTGTTGACCGAGTACACAGGCGTGAAAGGCGACCTGTTCCGAGGTACCGTGCTTGTGCTTCATGTGGCAGGACGAACTGCGCATCTCGCTCGGCAAGCCCACGGTGGGCATATTCTGCAGATTCACCGGCGCCGCCGGCAGGCCGTGCTCGGCGATGAACGCGGGCGTGGCGACCGGCACTAGCGCGTTGACACCGATCGAACATTCCACGAGCGCAGTGCTCGACACCATGAAAGCGGTGACGATTCCGACGTCGTAACCGTCTTCGACGAGATCGACATGCCGTTCGGCCAACGTCAGCCGCACATTGACTTTTGGATACAGCTTGCGAAAGCCGTCGATCAGCGGCGTCAGCGTCAAAAGCGAAAGCGCGCTGGACGCGACGACGCGCAACGTGCCGCTCGGCTCACCTTCGGTATGGGTAACCGCCGATTCGAGGTGATCCAGTTCCTCCAGCAAAGCGCGGCAGCCTTCCAGATAACGCGTGCCGGCTTCGGTAAGTGAAAGATTACGGGTTGCGATTAATGAGAGGGGTTCTCAAATGAGCTTCGAGCATGGCAATTGCCCGGGTTACCAGCGCATTGGAGACGTCGAGTTACTGAGCCGCGCAACGGAAACTCTCCGTATCCGCGACACGCACGAAGACACGCATTGCATGGATTTGGTTCATCTTGATGCCCTCTCTGTTGTGCCACCTGGCTACTGAACACTACCCGTGTGCCGGGGGTATCGATTTTTTTGATTAGCTTGTGTACCGGATAATATTGACAGAGTGACGATATTGATATTGCAATATCAGAATCGACATGGGCTCAAGCAGGGAAATGTTACCGAATCGGAAGATTGTTTCGATTGCGCTCAAATGGGGTAAGAAATACTGATGCGCGCTGCAGCATGAGAATGAAACTGCTCACTTCAGATTAATTTCGAGGGGAAATCTCTGTTGATAGGCGAGGAATCGGAATCATGAAATCTTTTCCCCCATGGGGAATCTGCTTAATTAAATCAGATGGGTTTAATTAAACGGTTTTGTCCGATCAAGCATGGAAAATACCGAATGCTGACAGTAAATGGTAGCAATGATTAATGCTTTTGAAATATCCATAGCCAATCGTTATTAATGCGGTAATGGCGTGAAATAAAGTCTCGCAAACAGTCACTTCGGACGGTGTGAAAAACATGCTATAGTATCTGATTGCAGCGCAGCCTGAAATAGCGCTGTTTGCGAGTCTGGCGATCGGTTTTTTTTATTGGCTCGTTCAAACTCGGTCCGATTCAAATGGGCGGTGTATGCGGCACGCTCATCGTTGCGTTGATTCTCGGCCAGAGCGGCGCGCGTATCTCGCCGGATCTGAAGAACATCGCGTTTGCGCTGTTCATCTTCGCGCTCGGTTTCACAGGCGGTTCGGCAGTTTCTTGCGAACCTCGGATGCGTCTGGCGTTACGGCGCACTGTCGATCGTCGAGGCCGTCGCAGTGGTCGCGCTGGTGCTGGCCGCCGCATCGATCCTCAAGCTGGACGCGGGCACGGCCGCAGGGGTGCTCGCCGGCGGCGCGATGGAATCGGCGGTGATCGGCACCGCGTCCGAAGCGATTGGCCGGCTCGGGTCCGCCGCCGAGGCGCGGGACCGGGCGCGGGCAAAGTGTCGGCGCTGGTCGGGCGCGCGTTTCGCGTGAAACGCGATATCGACGGGGCACGGCGGGTCGCACGATTGCCGACATCTAGATGGCGGAGCACGACATGATCACCGTCGAGCGCATTCGCCGCGAAGGCCGCGCGCTGAAGCCGCGACTCGACATCATGCTGGAGGCGGGTGACGTCGTGCTCATGGTGGTCGGGCGGCGCGAGGTGATGGTCGGCGCGGCGGCGCAGCTCGGACAGGAAGTCGCGAATTCCGACGGCATGAGCGTCGTCATGCAAAAGCGCCAGGGCGTGTTCACCGCATGCGGCATGAATCACACGACGATCGCCGCCTTACGCGCGACGGTCGATCGCGACATGCGTCACGGCGTCTATCTGCAGGCCATTTCGCGTGTCGGCAATCCGTTGCCAGTGCTAGTGCCCGAGACGCAACTCGAACACGGCGACGTGCTGACCCTTCGGCTCTCCGCAGGCTACCCAGCGCGCGGCCGATGCCGCCTGCTACGAGCTGCCGTACTCGAACAAGACCGATTTTATTTTTTATATGGGCGTTGGCATCGTGGTGGGCCTGTTGATCGGACTCGTCGTCGTGCGGATGGGCGGCATTCCGATCACGCTCGGCTCGGGCGGCGGCTGTCTGCTCGCGGGGCTGGTGTTCGGCTGGATGCGCGGCAAGCATCCGATGTACGGCGTCATGCCGTCTGCCGCGTCGCAACTGCTGAAGGACTTCGGGCTGGCGGCGTTCGTCGCGGTCGTCGGGCTGAATTCGGGCTTGCAGGCCGTGGTTACGGTCCGACAGAGCGGACTGACGATCTTTCTGCTGGGTGTTCGTCACGCTGTTTCCGCTGCTTCTGACGATGCTGTTCGGGCGCTATGTCCTGCGTTACGACAACGCGGCGATTTTCGCGGGCGCGCTGTCGGGATCGCGCAGTGCGAATCCCGCGTTCGGCGGTGTGCTCGATAAAGCGGAAAGCGCGGTGCCGACGGCCGCTCTTTCGCCGTGACGTACGTGCTCGCCAATGTGCCTTGCTCGGGCCGCTGGTCGTCGGGCTCGTATAGTCTACATAACGCCTCGTTGGAGGATACGGGCTTGCTCCTTGAGCCATAATCTGCGGATAAACAAGGAGGCTATCCATGACGAATGCTATGCCCACTGTGACATTGCCCGACGGCGAAGTGATCCCGAAGCGGGGACAGGGAACCTGGGAATGGGCGAGCTTCCGAATGCGCGCAAGGCCGAAATTGCGGCGCTGCGCGAGGGCGTCGAACTGGGGATGACGCTTCGATACCGCTGAGATGTATGGCGATGGCGCAAGCGAAAAGCTTATCGCCGAAGCGCTCGGCGATAAGCGCGATGAGTTGTTCATCGTCAGCAAGGTGTATCCGCACAACGGCAGCGAGCGGGGCGTGCAGGCGGCGTGCGAGCGCAGCCTCAAGCGGCTGAAAACCGATCGCATCGATCTTTATTTGCTGGACTGGCGTGGGGGTGAGGATTTGCCGAGCGTCGTCGCGGGGTTCGAGAAGCTGCGACGCAATGGGAAGATTCGCTATTGGGGCGTGAGCAATTTCGATGTCGACGATCTCGAGGAATTGTTTTCGATCGATGGAGGGGATGCTTGTGCTACTGATCAGGTGCTTTATAACGTCGCGCGGCGGGGGCGGAGTTTGATCTTTTGCCTTGGTTGTGCGAGCGGCGGATGCCGATGATGGCGCATCATGCTTGTAGTTGATTTTTTGTCTTTTTCTTGTCGTACAAGGCGCCTACTGAAAAAACAGCGCAAACAACAGGCGCGCCTTCCACGACAAAACCCACTAACTCTTAGAGCATTTCAAGCGCCCGCTTCCCACGAGGAGGCCGAAACTCCCCATCGATGAGATCAAACTCCTCAGCAGAAAGAAGAACCTCAAGAGCTGCGCGGTTCTCACGCACATGAGCTACATCAGAAGCCTTAGGAATAGCAAACACAGCATCCTGCTGAATCACCCCACGCAAGCGCGACCTGAAACGCCGACACCCCGCGTGCAACAGCGATCCTGGAGAGCGCTCCACCAAACGACAAGCGCGCATGATCGACCGGACTATGCGCATGCACCGACCCAAGAACAGCAACCTCAGCAGGAGTCCGCTTAAGGTCCCCCCACTAACCTGTTTAGCGTCAGCAAGAAAATCATCGACGATAGAAGAAACCTGCATGTCGGTCAGACACAAAGAAACCCGCCGCGTCTCGGCATCCGACAACGAAGCCGACAAGACACCCCATACTGGTACCCCCGCACGATCCCGCGAATCGCCCCGACGCATTGCCTTGCGCGGCGTTATCCAATTTCGCCCCGCATTGCTGCGCAAGCGAATAAGCGGAAAAAGTCGGATCACTTGCCCCGGGCGTAGGCGCGGCCGTGGCCTGCGCAGAAAGAGCAGCCCCGGAACGTAAGCAAGGAAGCGAAAGCGACCGAGAGAACGGTGGGTTTCATCGATTGCATCCTCATTGTTGTCAGGCATGAACCGATGAGAGCCACGCACACCCCGTTTGGTTTCGGTCAATGTGCCTGCCGCTGCAACTCTCGAAGCTCATCAACCGGAATACGACAATGAATCACATGCCCGTTACCGGCATCACGGCAAGGCGGAACCTCGCTCTCGCAGATCGCACCGACCGCGCGGACAGCGCGTATGAAACACGCACCCTGAAGGCGGGTTCGCCGCGCTAGGCAGATCGCCCGCCGACAGCCGAATGCGCGCCGACGCCGCCTGCGTCCCGCCGATCGACGGCACCGACGACAACAGCGCTTCGGTGTAAGGATGCTGCGGCCCATCGAACACATCGGCGGCCGCGCCGAGTTTCATGATCCGCCCGAGATACAACACCGCGGTGCGATCCGACAAATAACCGCACCACATTCAGATCGTGGGATATGAATACCTGATACGCCGCTCGCGCTGCAAATCCGCAAGCAGATTCAGAATCGCGGTCTGCTCGGAACGGAGACATCGAGCGCGGAAGTCGACTCGTCGCACACGACGATGTGCGGGGGTCGCCCGCGAACGCCTGTGCAATCGCCACGCGCTGCTGCATGCCGCCCGACAATTGATGCGGATACTGAATCACGCGTTCGGGCGACGCGATGCGCACGCGTTTGAGCATGTCGGCGGTGCGTGCGAGCGCATCGTCGGCGGACGCGCCCGTGACTTCGAACACTTCGGAGACTTGCTGCGCGATCGTCAGTGACCGATTCAGCGCGCGTCTCGGGTCCTGATAGACCATCGAGACCGCGTTGGCGCGCATGCCGCGTAGCGCGTCGGCATCGAGCGCGGAGACATCGTGACCGGCGATCGAAATCTTGCCCGCCTTCACGCGGCCGTTGCGCGGCAGATAGCGCAGCATCGCGAGCGCAGCCGTCGACTTGCCGCAGCCGGATTCGCCGACGAGGCCATACGCTTCGCCGCGCTTCACGTGCAAGGTGACGTCCTGCAGCACTTCGTGCTCGCGTCCGCGCGAACGGTACGCGACCGTCAGGCCGACCAAAGTCAGCGTGTCGGTCTGATCGCCGTTGGCGGCGCCGAAAGTGGGAAATGCCGATGGCGGCGGTTCGTTCATCGGTCGAGCATTCCTTGTACGGCATCGGCGACGAGACATCGGCGACGAGATTCACCGCGACGACCAGCGAAGCGATCGCGGCGGCATCGAAGACGACGGTCCACCACGCGCCGCCCGCCATCAGCGTGTAGCTTTCCGACAGGACGAGCCCCCAGTCCGCGGATGGCGGCTGGATGCCGAAGCCCAAAAACGACAGCGTGGCGACCGCGAAGATCGCGTAGCCCAGACGAACGGTCGCCTCGACGATGATCGGCGGCAGCACATTCGGCAGAATCTCCGCGGACATGATGTAGAAACGCGTTCTCGCCGCGCAGTTGAGCCGCCAGCACGTAGTCGAGATGTCGCTCGCTCAGAACGGCGGCGCGCACGGTGCGCGCGTTGAGTCAGGCCGATGACGAGAATCACCGTCGTGTT
>JAQFVJ010000066.1 GCA_029439525.1 Caballeronia sp. BR6202001591004 | reverse complement strand
TCGGCGTCGATCGTGACGCCTGCGGCGCGCGCGCTGTCGAGCGCCCAGTGCGCATCGTCGGGTTTGACTTCGACCGGCATGCACACACGCACCGCGACGCCCGCGCGATGCAACTGCTCCGCAAGCACGAGCGCATCGCCGCCGTTGTTGCCCGGACCGGCCGCGATCCACACCGGCAACTGTCGGCTGTCGGGATCGCGGGTGAAGGCATCGTGCATCCATCGCGCGGCGGCGGCGCCTGCGCGGGCCATCAGCGTATGCGGCGGCAGGGGGGCGGCCGCGGCGCGCGCTGCACGCAACTCGGCCAGCGTACAAAGCCCCAGCGGTTCGTCTTGCGGGAAGAAGTAGGGCGAAGAAAGGGACACGGTCATGGCGGCTCGCTATTCCATGAGATTCGATGCGACGCCCGAAGGTGATGGCTCGGGCTCGGCGGATGATGCGCGTCCGCAGCAATCGTGCCAGGCGAGCCGCGCGCCGCGTCAGAAGCGGTCGATGCTCACCGAGGCGAGCGTATCGGCGGGCACATCGAGCGTGACGCCGGAGACGAGATCCACGACCACATTTTAGCAGAGCCGCATGCTAGGCTCCAGCCCGCCGGACCATGCGCCGCATTGACGAACATGCACGAACATGCGCGGATGCCGCGTCTTGCCGACCACCGACAGGCCATCGGCGGAAATCAGCCGCAGGCCGTCCCACGCGCGCCGTGGAGACACGCGCGGCGCCCGGAATCCAGTCGTGCGTGCCCTGCCCGAGCAGATCGAGTGCGCGACGGGCGAGCGTCGCGTCGAGCGGTTTGTCGGCCTTGGCCACGCTTAGGAACGCGCCGCGCCCATGACGCGCAGACGTCACCCGCGTCATCATGATGCGCTTGACCGAATCCGACGGTCAGATGCGGCGCACGTTCCTCGTAGGCGACCGGTGCCGTCAGCGTGTGGGTGCGCAGCGGATACAGGGCAGGGCGTGCTCTTGATGCCGGCGATCAGCGCGGGCGGTATCCACGCCTGCCGTGACGACGATCGCATCCGCCGCGATCAGCTCGATGTCTGCGCGACGCTTGTCGTCGTAAGGCGAGGCGAATTCGACGGCGGGCCGGCGCGCCCCAAGTGGGTTATAATCACACGCTACCTTTCGCCTCACGCCGCTTTCACACGCTCCCGGCGCTCCGGTCGGCCCCAAAGAAAGCGGCACACAGACGTCATCGACGCACCGTCACAATGGCCCACTTCTCGTGTTTCCCCGGCGCTTCGGCCCTCTCCGACTTCCGTCAAACCCGCCTGCTCGACGCGCTCGCCCGCATTGACGCGAATATCGTCGGCGTGCGCGGTCAATTCCTGCATTTCGTCAATTCTTCGGAACCACTGACTGACGAAGACAGCAAACGCATCCACGCGCTGATGCACTACGGCGCGCCGTTCGAGGAGCAGAAGGAGCGCGGCCACGTCGAGACATTCATGGTCGTGCCGCGCTTCGGCACCGTGTCGCCGTGGGCGAGCAGGGCGACGGACATCGCGCATCACTGCGGGCTCGAGAAGGTGCGGCGCATCGAGCGCGGCGTGGAGTATTCGGTCATCGTCAAGAGCCGGTTGCTCGGCGGCAAGCGCGCGCTGTCGGACGAAGCGCGCGCGGCAGTCGCGGCGGCGCTCCACGACCGCATGACGGAGAGCGTCGTCCGGTCGCGCGACGACGCGCTGCATCTGTTTGACGAACTGCCGGCGAGGCCTTTGCAGACGGTGGATATCATCGGCGCGGGCCGGAAGGTGCTTGAAGCCGCGAACATGGAACTGGGCCTCGCGCTCGCGGACGACGAAATCGACTATCTCGTCGATGCATTCGAAGGCCTGAAACGCAATCCGACCGACGTCGAACTGATGATGTTCGCGCAGGCCAACAGCGAGCACTGCCGTCACAAGATCTTCAACGGCGAATGGACCATCGACGGCGAAAAGCAGGACATGTCGCTGTTCCAGATGATCGGCAATACTGAAAAGCTGAATCACGCGGGCACCATCGTCGCCTATTCAGACAACTCGGCGATCATGCAGGGCGGCATGGCCGAGCGCTGGTTCCCGAGCGGCCGCGACGAGCAATACAAGCGTCACGATGAAATGACGCACACGCTCATGAAGGTCGAAACGCACAATCACCCGACCGCGATCTCGCCTTACGCGGGCACCGCGACCGGCGCGGGCGGCGAAATCCGCGACGAAGGCGCGACGGGCCGCGGCGCGCGTCCGAAGGCCGGCCTCGCGGGCTTTACCGTATCGAACCTCGATCTGCCCGACGCGCGCGCAAAGTGGGAAAACGCGCGCGACAACGCGGTGCCGCTCGCCTCGCGCAATTCGTCCGAGACGCATAAACCGTATGGACGCCCGGACCGCATCGCGTCACCGTTGCAGATCATGATCGATGGGCCGATCGGCGCTGCCGCGTTCAACAACGAATTCGGCCGGCCGAATCTCGGCGGCTACTTCCGCACTTACGAACAGAACGTCGCGGGCCGCGTGCGCGGCTATCACAAGCCGATCATGATCGCGGGCGGCATCGGCAATATTTCGGATCAGCACACGCACAAGAATGATCTGCCGGCCGGCACGCTGCTGATCCAGATCGGCGGGCCAGGCATGCGCATCGGCATGGGCGGCGGCGCGGCCTCGTCGATGGCGACCGGCGCGAACACCGCCGAACTCGACTTCGATTCGGTCCAGCGCGGCAATCCGGAAATCCAGCGGCGCGCGCAGGAAGTCATCAATACGTGCTGGCAGTTGGGCGAGCGCAATCCGATCCTGTCGATTCACGACGTCGGCGCGGGCGGCATTTCCAACGCATTCCCCGAACTCGTCGATGGCGCGGGCAAGGGCGCGCGTTTCGAATTGCGCAAGGTGCAGCTCGAAGAAACCGGTCTGTCGCCGCGCGAAATCTGGTCGAACGAAGCGCAAGAGCGTTACGTGCTGGCCATCTCGCCGGAAGCGCTTCCGGAGTTTCAGGCGATCTGCGAACGCGAGCGCTGCCCGCTGGCAGTGGTCGGCGTGGCGACCGAAGCGCGTCAGCTAAAGCTGATCGACAACGCCAACGAAGGCCAGGAACCCGTCGACATGCCGATGGACATGCTGCTCGGCAAGCCGCCGAAGATGCATCGCGACGTGAAGCGCGAAAGCACCGCGTTCACGCCCGTCGATGTGACCGGACTGCCGCTGTCGCAAATCGCGGTCGATGTGCTGGAGCATCCGACGGTCGCGAGCAAGTCGTTCCTCATCACCATCGGCGATCGTTCCGTGGGCGGCACCACGGCGCGTGACCAGTTCGTCGGACCGTGGCAGGTGCCGGTGGCGGACTGCGCGGTGACGACGATGGACTACGCGGGCTATCGCGGCGAAGCGATGACGATGGCCGAGCGTACGCCGCTTGCCGTCATCGACGCCCCCGCGTCGGGCCGCATGGCGGTGGGCGAAGCGGTGACGAACATCGCGTCCGCGCCGATCGAATCGCTGAACAAGCTCAAACTCTCTGCGAACTGGATGGCCGCGTGCGGCAGCGCAGGCGAAGACGCCGCGCTTTACGACACGGTCAAAGCAATCGGCATCGAACTTTGCCCGGCGCTCGGCATCAGCATTCCGGTCGGCAAGGATTCGCTGTCGATGCGCACCAAATGGCAGGACGCGCACGGCGCGGCGAAGGAAGTGGTGTCGCCGGTGTCGCTGATCATCTCGGCGTTCGCGCCGGTCGAGGACGTGCGCCGTCACCTGACGCCGCAACTCGTCAACGATACGGATACCGTGCTGATCGCGATCGATCTCGGACGCGGCCGCAATCGCATGGGCGGCAGCATCCTCGCGCAAGTGACGCAGCAAGTCGGGGACGCGGTGCCCGACGTCGACTATGCCAAAGACCTGAAGCGCTTCTTCACCGCGATCCAGGCGCTCAACGCCAACGGCAAGCTGCTCGCATACCACGACCGCTCCGATGGCGGCCTGTGGGCGACGGTCTGCGAAATGGCGTTCGCGGGCCATGTCGGCGTGTCGCTGAACGTCGACATGCTGACGCTCGATCCCGACCACGAATCCGATTACGGCGACGCCAAGGACTGGGCAAAGCAGACCAGCGGTCGCCGGGAAGACCGCACGGTCCGCGCGCTGTTCTCCGAAGAACTCGGCGCGGTCGTGCAAGTCCGTGCGCAGGACCGCGACGCCGTGCTCGGCGCGCTGCGCGAACACGGGCTGTCGGCGTGCTCGCATGTGATCGGTAAGCCGAACACGACCGGCGTGATCGAGATCTATCGCGACGCGAAGAAGATTTTCGATGCACCGCGCGTCGATCTGCATCGCGCGTGGGGCGAGGTGAGCTGGCGCATCGCGCGTCTGCGCGACAACCCCCCCTGCGCCGATGCCGAATACGACGCCTTGCTCGACGCCGCCGATCCGGGCCTGTCACCGGTGCTCACGTTCGATCCGAAGGAAGACGTGGTCGCGCCGTTCATCCCCCAAGGGGACTTCCTTCGGGGCGTTGCGACGAACAAGCGTCCGCGCGTCGCGATCCTGCGCGAGCAGGGCGTGAATTCGCATCTCGAAACCGCCTACGCGTTCGACCGCGCGGGCTTCGAGGCGCACGACGTCCATATGAGCGATCTGCTCGATGGCCGCACGACACTCGCCGATTTCGCGGGCGCGGTTGCCTGCGGCGGTTTTTCGTACGGCGACGTGCTGGGCGCGGGCGAGGGCTGGGCGAAGAAGATCCGCTTCAACGCGCAACTGGCCGATATGTTCGCGGCGTTCTTCGCGCGTCCGGACACCTTCGCGCTGGGCATTTGCAATGGCTGCCAGATGATGTCGAGTCTCGCCTCGATGATCCCCGGCGCCGAGGACTGGCCGAAGTTCACGCGCAACAAGTCGGAGCAGTTCGAGGCGCGTTTCTCGCTGGTCGAAGTGCAAAGCTCGCCGTCGATTTTCTTCGCCGGCATGGACGGCTCGCGCATTCCGGTGGCGGTCGCGCACGGCGAAGGTTTCGCGGACTTCTCGCAGCAGGGCGATCAGTCGAAGGCGCTCGTCGCCATGCGTTTCGTCGACCATCGCGGCAATGCGACCGAGCAGTATCCGTTCAATCCGAACGGCTCGCCGCAGGGCATCACGTCGGTGACGACGCCGGACGGCCGCTTCAGCGTGCTGATGCCGCACATGGAGCGCGTGCATCGCAACGTGCAGATGAGCTGGACGCCCGCTGACTGGACCACCGACGGCAGCCCGTGGCTGCGTGTGTTCCAGAACGCGCGGCGTTTCCTCGGCTAAGCCATTTTTCGATTTTCCGACACCCCGATGCGCAAGCCTCGGGGTGCTTTTCTTGGCGATGCCTGCTTACAGGCACCTCTATCCTAAAAAAAAATAATGGGATCGTAAGCTGTATAGTTTCTTCACGCGGCGAATCCCTGTCGCGATGGAGGAAGATACGTGAAGCGCAAGACACATAATTATTTAGAATCGCTAGCTTTTAACAGTGACATGCGCCGCATCGTCAGGAATGCGGCGATCGCGGTTGCGTCCTGTCTGATGGTCGCATGCAGCGGAGGCAGTTCGGATTCGAGCTCGTTCAATCGTCGCCCACGGCGCGCGTCGCATCGCTCGGCAATAACCTGATGGTACGCGTCGCCGTTGACACCGACGATGCCGCAAAGTCCGGCACGAATTGCGCGGACCTCGGCGCGGATTGGACCAGTTGGCGCGCGGGCGGCTCATTCTGGAAAACACCGGCAGCATGAAAACACCGGCAGCACGAGCCTGCCGGCGGGCGGCTGGACGCTCTACGTCCACAGCATCCGCCGCATTCTGATGACCGAGCACCCTGGCGTCGCGTGGGCGACATATCACCGGCGATCTCTACGCGCTCACACCGCAGGTGAGTGCGTTCACGCTGGGCGCGGGCGAGCGGGTCGAGATGCCGTTCGTCGGTGAGTAATTGGTATCAGCGCTATAACGACCTGCTGCCGCGTGCCTATGTCGTCGCGGAGGGCGAGGAGTCGGGCGCGATGGCCTATTGTCTGCTCGATCCGGCCGATACGTCGAACGCCACCACCGTGCAGTTCTACGATCGTCGCAGCTTCCTGAACCCGTGCGTGGCGGGCGCGCAGCGCTTTGCGGCGAAGGTGATCGGCGAGATCGGCGAAGTCGCGGCGATGCATCGCGAAGCCGGGGCGCCGCTGTCGACCTGGCACTTCAGCGGCGACGAGGCGAAGAACATTCTGCTCGGCAGCGGGTTTCAGGACCTCGACGGCACCGATCCCGGCAAGGGCCACGTGAACATCGCCTTGCAGGACAAACCGTGGGCGCGCTCGCCGCAATGCTCGGCGCTCATCAAGGCGGGCAAGGCTGCGTCGGTGGACGAACTGCCGTCGATGTTCGCGCGGGAAGTGAGTCAGATCGTGCGCGCAAACGGCATTGGCACGATGGCGGCGTGGCAGGACGGCATCAAGCACGCAAACGGCCAGGGCGATTTTGCGACATCGAACATGATGCTGACGATGTGTGGGACCCGATCTTCTGGGGCGCGTCCGACACGGGGCAGAGCATGAGCAGTCAGGGCACAAGACCGTGCGCGCGCTGCCGGACTATCTGTTTTCGATTTCCCGTATTCCTTCGATCAGCACGAGCGCGGCTACTACTGGGGATCGCACGGCACCGATGCATTCAAGACATTCTCGCTCGCGCCGGACAATCTGCCGCAAAACGCCGAAGTCATGGCCGATCGCGACGGCAAGCCGTTCGAGGTGACGGGTCCGGCGCCGCGCATCGAAGGGATTCAGGGGCAGGCGTGGGCGGAAGTGATGCGCAACGACTAGCAGTTCGAGTACATGGCGTATCCGCGACTGCTCGCGCTGGCGGAACGTGCGTGGCATCGCGCGGCGTGGGAGCGGCCGTATAGCACGGGTGAGCGTTACGCCCTCGGCGATACCGACAAGGTGGACAAGGCCGCGCTCGCGCGGGATTGGGCAGCGTCGCGCAGAACCGTGAAATACCGAAGCTGATGCGCTCGGGTCTGGTCGGCAAGACCACCCTTGTCGCGAAGCGGTAGCGCAAAAGACGAAGCCGCCCTTGGGCGGGTTTATCTTGCATCGGAAAAAAGGACGATTACTTCATCATCGCCTTCTTCTTCAGATCTTCCTCGAACGGCCTGCAGCTTTTCCTGCTGCATCTGCTGAGCGATCTGCTGCTTCACCTGATCGAACGGCGGCGGTGCGACGTCGTGGCTCGTCAAGACGGGTTGATGTGCCAGCCGAACTGCGTCTTGACCGGCTCGGGCGTGACTTCACCCTTCTTCAGCTTCTCCGCTGCCGCGCCGAATTCCGGCACTTATGCGGAAGGCGAGGACCCAGTCCAGATCGCCGCCATCTTGCTCGATCCCGAGTCTTTCGAATATTGCTTGGCGAGGTCTTCGAAGCTCACGCCGCCCTTGATCTTGGCGATCAGATCCTTGGCCTGCTTGCTCGTTGTCCACGAGGATGTGATGCAGATGCAGTTCCTTGCCGCCGCCGTTCTGCTTGACCAGTTCATCGTAGCGCGCTTTCACGTCGGCATCCGACACGGGATGCGTCTTCACGAAGTTTTCGATCAGCGAGCGCAGCACGACCGTCTGCTGCGCGACGGCGATCTGCGCCTTCACCTCCGGACGCTGCGCGGTGCCTTCACGCGCGGCTTCCTGCATAAGGATTTCGCGATTGATGAGTTCCTCGCGCACCGCCTGCTGCAACTGCGGCGAATCCTGCTGACCTTGAGCGACGAGCTGTTTGACGAGCGCATCGGCGCGCGACGTGGGGATCGGCGTGCCGTTGACGACGGCGATGTTCTGAGCAAATGCGGGAGCCGCCGCGAATGCAGCCAGCAATACCCAGACGCAGGTTTTTTCAAAGTCATCAGAGGTTCCTAACTGAGCAAACTGACGCCTGAGAAAAGGCGAAATTGAAAGACAAGTGGCGAGCGCTGCCGAGGCAACGATCCCGACCGGGCGGATCTACTGGAAGATTTCTGCGAACTCCTGCGGCGTGTACGCCTTGATGGCGAGAGCATGCACACCGCGTCGCATTTCTTCGGCCAGCGCATCATACACCAGCCGATGGCGCGCCACGCGCGGCTTCCCCGCGAAGCCGTCCGCGACGATCGTCACCGTGTAGTGGCTTCCGGACGCCGCGCCCGCGTGTCCCGCGTGGGCCGCGCTGTCGTCCTCGATATACACGGACGTCGGCGCGAGCGCCGCGTCGAGCTTCGCTTCCAGATGCGCAATCTTCTGCTGCGCGCTCGCGGCCATGAATTCGAAAGTCATTGCCCGTCCTCCTTCATGTATTTGGCGAACCAGAAGCTTTGCGCGACGATGAACAGCACGAGGCAGCCGGTAGTACCGAAGAGCTTGAAGTTCACCCACTGATCCGTCGTGAAGTTGTACGCGACGAACAGATTGACGATGCCGAGCAGCGCGAAAAACACCGCCCACGCGACGTTCAATCGACCCCAGACACTATGCGGCAGCACGATCTGCTTGCCCATCATCGCCTCGATAAGGTTCTTGCGGAAGCCGATCTGCGCGACAATCAGCGCGACCACGAACAGCCAGTAAAGGGCAGTGGGCTTCCACTTGATGAAGGTATCGTTGTGTAGCACGAGCGTGGCGCCGCCGAATACGACGACGACGCCCAGACTCACCCACAGCATCGGGTCGACCTTGCGGTGCCGGAACGCCACCCAGGCGATCTGCACGAGCGTCGCGACGATGGCCACGGCCGTCGCGATGTAGGTGCCCCAGACCTTGAACGCGACGAAAAAAAGAATGATCGGAAACAGATCGAACAGAAATTTCATGGGTTTGGGCGAGATGAGCGGACGGCTGCGGCGCGCGTTAAAAGAACGCCCGCGGTCGAAGCGGGCGGTTTCATGCGATAACGGGCACGAACAGATCGAAACGACGTGAAAACGCCTTGTGCCCACTTATGCGCTTACTTGAGGTTCGAATTGTAGCGCAGCCGAGTTGATGCAATACCGCAGGCCGGTTGGCGCCGGGCCGTCCTCGAAGACATGACCCAGATGTGCGCCGCAGTTCTTGCACACCACTTCGATGCGCAGCATGCCATGCGAACGGTCGGTGTTTTCGCTCGGCCAGCCGCAGCCGGCATCGAATTTGGTGTCGGATTCGAACAGTGGCGTGCCGCAGCACACGCAGTCGTAGACACCGTGTTCGGTGTGATCCCAGTATTTGCCAGTGAAGGGTTGTTCCGTCGCGGCATGGCGCGTGACCTGATATTGGGTTTCGTCGAGTTCGCGGTGATAGGGGCGTCGTCCTTTTGCAGCGGATGGACGGTGGTGTCGGGCGTGTCGTCTCGTTTCGTGTCAGTCTTTTGTGCGGCCGGAGAGGCCATGTAAATGGGGGCGCGATGCTACGAAGAAGAACAACTCACCTCGAGATCGCTCGCCCAGTCGGGCGGCAGGCCGGCGTAGGCCTCGTAATGCGGCTGTTCGTCATATGGATGGCGCAGCACGTCGAGCAGACGCTGCACTTCCGAAAAGTCCTTTTCTGACGCCTGACGGATCGCCTGTTCGGCGAGATGATTGCGCAGCACGTATTTCGGGTTGACGCGGTTCATTGCCTCGGCGCGCACGGCGGCGTCGCGCGGTTCATGGGCAAGGCGTTCGCGGTATTTGACCGCCCACGCATCGAATGCGGCGCGGTCCAGGAACAGATCGCGCACCGGCGCGTCACCGCTCGCGTCGGCTTTCGACAGTTTCGCCAGATTGCGGAACGTCAGCGTGAAATCCGCGCGATTGTTGTGCATGATTTCGAACAGCTCATTGGCAAGCGTCGCGTCGCCTTCCCGCGCGGTCTCGAAACCGAGCTTCGCGCGCATTTTCGCTTCGAGCGCGGGGCCGAAGTAGGTCTTGTAGCGCTCCATGACCTTCTGCGCTTCCTCGACGACACGCTCCGCGCGACCTTCTTCCGGCAGGTTTTCGCCGAACAGTGGCACCAGCGCCTGCGCGAGACAGAACAGATTCCAGTACGCAACCTGCGGCTGACGGCTGTACGCGTAGCGGCCTTGAGTATCCGAGTGATTGCAGATGTGATGCGCGTTGAAGCCCTCCATGAAGCCAAACGGACCGTAATCGATCGTCAGGCCGAGAATCGACATGTTGTCGGTGTTCATCACGCCGTGGCAGAAGCCGATACCTTGCCAGTCGGCCATCAACTGGGCAGTGTTGCGCAAGGTTTCGTCGAGCAGCGCGAGGTAGGGATCGTCCGCTTGCCGGCACTGCGGATAAAACCGGTCGATGACGTGATCCGCGAGCGTCTTCAGATCGGCGACTCGATCGTTCGAATAGAAATGTTCGAAGTGCCCGAAGCGCACGAAGCTGGGCGTGACGCGCGTGACGATCGCCGCGGTTTCGATGGTTTCGCGCCGCACCGGCAAATCCGAGCCGACGATGGCGAGCGCACGCGTAGTCGGAATGCCGAGATGGTGCATCGCCTCCGAGCACAGGAATTCGCGGATCGACGAGCGCAGCACCGCGCGGCCATCGCCCATGCGCGAGTATGGCGTGCGGCCCGCGCCCTTGAGCTGCACTTCGAGACGCGCGTCGTCGTGTTCGACTTCGCCGAGCGTGAGCGCGCGTCCATCGCCCAGTTGGCCCGCCCACACGCCGAACTGATGCCCCGAATAGACGGCTGCGTAAGGCATGGCGTCGGCGGGCCAGTCGCGCGTTGGGTTGCCCGCGAAATAAGCAGCGAATGCCGCGCGTTTGTCGCCTTCGGCCAGGCTCGCGTCGAAACCGAGCGAATCCGCTGTCTCGCGCGAAATGGCGATGAGGTACGGATCAGGCGTGGGCGTGGCGGGAAGACGGGTCACAAAATCGGTGCCGAGCGCGGCGAAGGATCCGGGCTCACCGATACGGATCGCGCGAGCGACGGCGTCCATCGAAAGCGTGTCGTCGCGCGCCGCGCGCACGGCATTGCTTGGGGAAAACGACATATTGAGTGCCTCTGAGTTAAACGATATTGTAAATTCGCGCCTGCGGGCCTGCAGAGGGGGCCCGCAGGCGCGCCAGTCAGCGCGTTTCCCGCGCCATCACATCACACCTCAGCAGAGGACTTCGCTTATGACGTCGCCGCTTTACGGCCAGATGATGGAAGTACCGTTGCTCGCGTCGTCCCTGCTGTCCCACGCTTCACGCCACTTCGGCGACACCGAGATCGTGTCGCGTCGTCTCGAAGGCGACATCCATCGCTACACCTACCGCGATTGCGAGAAGCGCGCCAGGCAGCTCGCGCAGGCGCTGATCGCGCTCGGCGTCGAACAGGGCGAACGAATCGGCACACTGGCGTGGAACGGCTACCGGCACCTCGAGTGCTATTACGGCGTGCCGGGCATGGGCGCCGTGTGCCACACGATCAACCCGCGGCTGTTTCCGGATCAGGTGGCGTTCATCATCGATCACGCGAAAGACTCCTACGTGTTCTTCGACATGACGTTCTGGCAACTGGTCGAGAACATCGCGCCGATGTGTCCGAACGTGAAAGGCTGGATCGTACTCGGCGACGAAGGATGCATGGAGCAGTTCCGCAACGACATGAGCGTGCCGGTGCTGAGCTACGAGACGCTGATCGGCGCGCAGGCCGGCGATTTCGACTGGCCGATGCTCGACGAGCGTCAGGCGTCGATTCTCTGCTACACATCGGGAACGACGGGCAATCCGAAGGGTGCGCTGTATTCAAATCGCTCGACGGTGCTGCACGCTTACGCCGCCGCGCTGCCCGATGCGATAGCCGCGTCATCGAGGGATTCGATCTTGCCCGTCGTGCCGATGTTCCACGTCAACGCGTGGGGCATTCCGCACGCGGCGCCGCTGGCGGGCGCGAAACTCGTTCTGCCGGGCAAGGATCTCGACGGCAAATCGCTCTACGAACTGATGGAAGCGGAAGGCGTCACGTTTTCCGCGGGCGTGCCGACCGTGTGGCTCGGTCTGCTGTCATACATGCGGCATGAAGGCTTGCGCTTCTCGACGCTCGAGCGCACGGTGATCAGCGGCTCGGCGTGTCCACCCGCGATGCTGCGCATGTTCGAGGACGAATACGGCGTCAAGGTGATTCACGGGTGGGGCATGACGGAGATGTCGCCGCTCGGCACGCTTGCGCGGTTGAGTCATCGGCAGAAGCAGCGTTCGCCCGAGGATCAGCGGCATTCGCTGGAGAAGCAGGGGCACGCGATCTTCGGCGTCGACATGAAAGTGGTCGGTGACGACGGCCGCGATCTGCCGTGGGACGGTAAGGCCTTCGGCAATCTGCATGTGCGCGGACCGTGCGTCATCAACCGCTATTTTCGGCGCGACGACTCGCCGCTCGTCGACGGCTGGTTTCCGACCGGCGATGTCGCGACCATCGATGCGGACGGCTTCATGCAGATTACCGATCGCAGCAAGGACGTGATCAAGTCGGGTGGCGAGTGGATCAGCTCGATCGATCTGGAGAATATCGCGGTGTCGCATCCGGCGGTGACGGGGGCGGCGTGCATCGCGTGCGCGCACCCGAAGTGGACCGAGCGGCCGTTGATCGTCGCGGTGCTGAAGCCGGACGCGCAGGTCACGCGTGAGGAACTGCTCGCGCACTTCGAGGGCAAGGTCGCGAAATGGTGGGTGCCTGACGATGTGGTGTTCGCGGAGGAGTTGCCGCATACTGCGACGGGCAAGCTGCAGAAGGTGAGGCTGCGAGAGTTGTACCGGGAGCATGTGCTGCCGGGAGCGGTGGAAAGCGACGCGTGACGCGGTGGGCTTGCTGAATGAATGCGCCCGACAGAGCCGGGCGCTTTGCGTTTAGATACGATGGCGGTTGAGTCGTCTCAGTTCGCGGCGCGGCGCTTCGGTAGGTTCCGTACAGACGAGCAAATCGCTTTGCTCGACGAACTTCATTCCTTCCTGTTTGAGATCGACAGCGAGGCTCATGCTGTCAAGACCTTCATCGTGCCGATGCAAACGGGAACCCAGCGCATGCCGGTCATGCGGAAACCGCCGACCGTCATGCACGAGTTCGCCGCGTTCGAATCCAGCATGAGGGTGCCGTCAAGTAACCTCCCATCCAGCACTCCAACTCGTACTCGTACGCCAGGGAACGTGTCCACGCGAGTGACTTCAAACATAAAGGCCACGGAATACCTCCTAAATCCTGTTTCACTCTAATCGAAAACTCGCGTAGCTGACGGCGATTCTCGTCGCGTTCGCGCTGCGGAATTCTCCAGTGCTGCGCGCGCGTGACGAGAATGCGGGCGGCACATACTCCATGAGTAATTCCGCCGAAACGTTTCCATACCGGCTCGCCGCGTCAGCATGCATTGCCATGCCTGAGTCGCAGGGTGTGCAGCAACTCTTCACAGAGCGTCGAGCGGCTCGGATTCTCGCCCAACATGATCAGCGCCTCCGAATACGTGCAAGCTTTTTCGCGCCACACAGCTTCAGATAGCGAAAGCAATGTCGATTTTGAATGATTGCAGTCTTGCCTAATACACATTTTCTCCGAATATGCTATTTGAGTTTTTTCGCCCTCGATCGACGACGCGCCGACTAACGGGCCGCATGTCTTTCTGACCCAGCGGCGGCTGTTGCAGGGTTTCATCGTCAGCGAGCATAGGAAGTCTGGCCGCAGGCGCTGAAGGAACTCGATGAACGCGTCGCGACGAATAAGCTGCAATTCCGCGAGAGCATCGCGCAAGGACTGGAAAACGCACCGGAAGCGTTTCTCGGTCTGCTGCGCGGGAAGAACTTCGGCAAGCAACTGGTGAACTAAGGGAACGCACAGCGTGGATCGCTTCGAAGGTCAAGTCGCCGTCATCACGGGCGCGGGCAGCGGCGTCGGCCGCGAATTTGCGCTCAAGGGCGCATCGCTCGGCATGAAACTCGTGTTCGCGGATGTCGACGAATCCGCGCTCGCCACAACCGTCGAGGCGGTGCGGCAGCAAGGCGCGCAAGCCATCGGCGTGCGTACCGACGTCGCCGATGCCGCGCAAGTCGAAGCACTCGCGCAGGCCACCCTTGATACGTTCGGCGGCGTGCATCTGCTGTTCAACAACGCGGGCGTCGGCGCGGGCGGGTTCATCTGGGAAAACAGCGCGAACGACTGGCAATGGGTGTTCGGCGTCAACGGTCTGCGCGCGCGTTTACGCCGATCATGCTGCGCGCCGACGAGCCGGCACACATCGTCAACACGGCGTCGGTGGCGGGCTTGCTCGCGGCGTCCGCGATGGGCGTGTACTTCGCATCGAAGCATGCGGTCGTGGCGATCACCGAGACGCTGTATCACGATCTGCGCGTGGCGCGCGCGTCGATCGGCGTGTCGCTGTGCCCGGCGTTCGTGCCGACCGGCATTGCCGATGCCGAGCGCACGCGGCCCACATCGCTTGCCAATGCCGAGCCGTACACGGCATCGCAGAAACTCGCGGCGTGGCAGCTCAACCGTGCGGTGGAGGGCGGTAAAAGCTGTCGGCGCGCGAGGTCGCCGAACTGACGTTCGACGCGGTTGCGCGAAGACCGTTTCTATGTCATCATGCATCCAGCCATCATGTCGTCCGTGCAACTGCGCCTCGACGATATCGCGCAACGACGCAACCCGACCGATCGGATGTCGCTCGCCAAACGGAAGGGCCAATGACGGGCGCTTCGTGGCATCATCGTCCGCTTTCAGCTTCGCTCTGAACGATGCCGCTCAATCCCAAGATCGCACAAATCCTCGATATGGTCGAGCGCGCGAACCGCACAACCCTTATCACGAACTCACGGCGCAGCAGGCGCGCGCCGCGTGCGCGATGAGCGCGCCGATTCTCGATATCTCGCGCCGCTGCCGATGTTCGGCCATCGAGGATTTGCCGGTGCCTACGCGCGATGGCGAGACCATCAACGTGTGGCTCTATCAGCCGCTCGAGCCGAAGGCGCAGCCGTCGGGCGCGCTGCTGTTTTTTCATGGCGGTGGCTTCACGGGGCAGCACGCAGACGCACGATGCGTTATGCCGCAAGTTCGCGCACGATGCGGGATGTGCGGTCGCATCGGTCGATTACCGGCTTGCGCCCGAGCACAAGTTTCCGGTCGCCGTGAATGATGCCTTCGATGCGCTGCAATGGCTCGTGCGCGAGGCGCCGACGCTCGGCATCGATCCGGCGCGCATCGCGGTGGGCGGCGACAGCGCGGGCGGGATCGCGCGCCACCGTCTGCGCGCCGCTGGCGC
>JAQFVJ010000065.1 GCA_029439525.1 Caballeronia sp. BR6202001591004 | reverse complement strand
CCGCCGTTGGCTCGTTCAGCAGACGCAACACATTGATGCCCGCGAGCTTCGCGGCATCCTTGGTTGCCTGACGCTGCGCTTCGTCGAAATACGCCGGCACCGTGATGACCGCGCCGACGAGATCCTCGCTCAGCGTGTCCTCCGCGCGATAGCGCAGCGTCGCGAGAATTTCCGCCGACACTTCGACCGGGCTCTTGACGCCATCGACGGTGCGGATCTGCACCATGCCGGGCGCGTCGATGAAGTCGTACGGCGCGTTCTCCGCGCCCTCCACTTCACTCTTGCCGCGCCCCATGAAGCGCTTGACAGAAACGATCGTATTGCGCGGATCGGTGACCGCCTTTTCCTTCGCGATACGCCCGATACGCCGCCCGCCCTTCTCGAGATAACGCACGACCGACGGCAGCAGCACATGACCGTCCTCGTCGGGAAGCGCTTCGGGCACGCTATTGCGCATTGCGGCCACAAGCGAATTCGTGGTGCCGAGATCGATGCCGACCGCCACGCGCCGCTGATGCGGCGCCGGCGCCTGGCCGGGTTCTGAGATTTGCAGTAAAGCCATCGTTGATCTTATAGGGTAATGTTAATGTGCGGCGAGCGCCTTCTCAGGCGTGCTCGAGCCGCTCGATTTGCGCGCCGATCTCCGTCGCCACGCGTTCGATGAACATCAACTGCCGCACCGCTTCGCCCGCCGCCTGATCCGACAGGCTATCGATCAGCGCTTCGAGCCTGGTGAAGCGCACGCGCTCTTCCTCGCGCAATTCATCGATCAGCGCTTCGAGCGCGCCGATATTCTTCGCGCTCGCGGCATCCTCGATATTTTCGCGCCATTCCATCTGCTGCATCAGAAAAGCCGGCTCCATCGCGGTGTTGTTCTCCGCGCCGACATCGATGCCGCGCAGCGACAGTATATAGTGAGCGCGCTTCAACGGATCGCGCAACGTCTGATACGCCTCGTTCGCGCGCGTAGCCCATTGCATCGCCAGACGCCGCTGCGCGTCACTGGCCGCCGCGAAGCGATCCGGATGCACCTGCGCCTGCACGGTGCGATAGGCGTCGTCGAGCTTCTGCCGGTCGACGGCAAAAGTCTGCGGCAGACCGAAGAGTTCGAAGTGACTGTCGTTGAGCGAAGCCATGACGTAACCAGTGATTTCAGTGTGCGCGAATGAAAAAGGCGACCCGCGCCGCCTCTTTTGCCGATACCGCCGCAATCCGCATCAGACGCGGAACGATTCGCCACAGCCGCATTCGTCCTTCGCGTTCGGGTTGTTGAACTTGAAGCCTTCGTTCAGGCCTTCGCGCGCGAAGTCCAGCTCGGTGCCGTCGAGATAGGCAAGACTCTTCGGATCGACGACGAGCTTCACGCCCGACGATTCGAACACGGTGTCTTCCGGCGCGAGTTCATCGACGTATTCCAGCTTGTACGCCAGACCCGAACAGCCCGTCGTGCGCACGCCCAGACGCAGGCCGACGCCCTTACCGCGCCGCGTCAGATACTTCTGCACATGCTGTGCCGCTTTATCTGTCAACGTGATTGCCATAGTCTTCGTTTCTCTTCTACCGTACTTCGCCGGCTCGTTGGAGCGCCCTGCTCATGCATGGCGCCCGCGTCAAACATTACGCTGCGTGCTGCTTCGCTTTGGCAGCTTCTGCCGCCGGCGCGGCGATGCCGTGACGCTGCTTGTAGTCGGCGACCGCTGCCTTGATCGCATCTTCCGCGAGGACCGAGCAGTGGATCTTCACCGGCGGCAGCGCGAGTTCTTCCGCAATCTGCGTGTTCTTGATCGACATTGCCTCGTCGAGCGTCTTGCCCTTCACCCATTCGGTGACGAGCGAACTCGACGCGATGGCCGAACCGCATCCGTAGGTCTTGAACTTCGCGTCTTCGATCACGCCGTCCGCGCCCACGCGGATCTGCAGCTTCATCACGTCGCCGCAAGCCGGCGCGCCGACCATGCCGGTGCCGACCGTGTCGTCGTCCTTCGAGAACGAGCCGACGTTGCGCGGATTTTCGTAGTGGTCCAGAACCTTGTCGCTATAAGCCATGATTCAAACTCTCCAAGTATTCGATGTCGCGTAGCCTGTGCGCGTTGTGCTCAATGCGCGGCCCACTGGATGGTCGAGATGTCGATGCCGTCCTTGTACATTTCCCAGAGCGGCGACAGATCGCGCAATTTCGCGATCTTGTTCTTCAGCAGGTTGATCACGTAATCGACGTCCTGCTCGGTCGTGAAACGGCCGACCGTGAAGCGGATCGAGCTGTGCGCCAGTTCGTCGTTGCGGCCGAGCGCGCGCAGCACATACGACGGCTCCAGCGACGCCGACGTGCACGCCGAACCCGATGACACGGCCACGTCCTTCACCGCCATGATCAGCGACTCGCCTTCGACGAAGTTGAAGCTGATGTTGAGGTTGTGCGGCACACGCTGTTCCATGTCGCCGTTGACGTACACTTCTTCTATGTCCTGCAGACCCTTCAGCAGACGATCGCGCAGCATGCGGATGCGCTCGTTTTCGGTCGCCATTTCCTCATGCGCGATGCGGAACGCTTCGCCCATGCCGACGATCTGATGCGTCGCGAGCGTGCCCGAGCGCATGCCACGCTCGTGACCGCCACCGTGCATCTGCGCTTCGGTGCGCACGCGCGGCTTGCGTCGCACATACAGCGCGCCGATGCCCTTCGGGCCATACGTCTTGTGCGCCGAGAACGACATCAGATCGACCTTCAGCTTTTGCAGATCGATCTCGATCTTGCCGGTGGCCTGCGCCGCATCGACGTGGAAAATGATGCCCTTCTCGCGCGAGATCTCGCCGATCGCGGCGATATCCTGAATCACGCCGATTTCGTTGTTCACGCTCATCACGGAGACGAGAATCGTGTCCGGACGGATTGCGGCCTTGAGCTTGTGGAGGTCGATCAGGCCGTCGTCCTTGACGTCCAGATAAGTGACTTCGAAGCCTTCGCGCTCCAAATCGCGCATGGTGTCGAGCACTGCCTTGTGCTCGATCTTCACCGTGATGAGATGCTTACCTTTGCTCTTGTAGAAACGCGCCGCGCCCTTGATGGCGAGGTTGTCCGATTCGGTCGCGCCCGACGTCCAGACGATCTCGCGCGGATCACAGTTCACCAGCGCGGCGACGTTCTCGCGCGCTTCCTCGACTGCACGCTCCGCGTCCCAGCCGTACTGATGGCTGCGCGAGGCCGGATTGCCGAACTGCTCGCGAAGATACGGAATCATCTTGTCCACCACGCGCGGATCGACGGGCGTCGTCGCGCTGTAATCCATGTAAATGGGCAGGTAGGGAATATCGTTGTTCATCAGTCGCTCCGGGGAAATCGGTCAAAGTTCAGGCCGCGACGCTTCCACGCGCGCAGGCTTCGTGCCGCCCTGCGTGACACGCCGCTGTCATCCGGCCAGGCTGAAAATGGAATTCGGGCCCTTGGGCACGACACGCGTCGATCCGACGCCCGTCGATTCTGCGTGCCGGTCGCGCAGCACCGCCGCCGAGCCTTCGCGTGCGCGCTGCTGATCGACGAGATCCTTCAGCGAAACGGAATCGAGATACTCGACCATCTTCTGATTGAGCGTCGCCCACAGTTCATGCGTCATGCAATGGCCGTCGTGCTGCTTGGTGCCTTCGCACGTGCCCTTGCCACCGCATTGCGTCGTGTCGATCGGCTCATCGACCGCGATGATGATGTCGGCCACCGTGACGCTCTCCGCGCGGCGCGCGAGGTTGTAGCCACCGCCCGGTCCGCGAACCGATTCGACGATCTCATGCCGCCGCAGCTTGCCGAACAGCTGCTCAAGATAGGACAACGAGATGCGCTGGCGCTGGCTGATGCCTGCCAGCGTCACCGGGCCCTGCTCCTGGCGCAATGCCAGGTCGATCATCGCCGTGACGGCGAAACGGCCTTTCGTGGTGAGTCTCATAATGTCATAATGGGGGTTAACCGCTAATACTCGATAATTTTTATCAAGTATAAAAAGCCCACAGATTTAGTCAAGTATGCGGGCCGATATACGTAGAATTTTCCGCCCTTCTTCAGGGCACCAATTGGGCGCGAAGCGCCTTCAGCAGGCCTTCGCAGGCGTCCTCGCATTGATTGAGCACCGTGTCGAAACTCTCGTCGCCGCCGAAATACGGATCGACGATCGCGCGGCTGTCGTCGCGCGTGGCGAACTCCATCAGCAGCCGAATATTGTCGCGATGCTCCGGGGGACAGATCGCCGTCAGCGCGGCGGCATTCATGTCGTCCATCACGAGAAACAGGTCAAAGCGTTCAAAATCTTCCGCCGCAACCTGGCGCCCGCGCAGCACCGAAAGATCGTAGCCACGCTTCTTCGCGGCACGCTGCGCACGCTCGTCGGGCAGGTCGCCAATATGCCAGGTGCCCGTCCCCGCCGAATCAATCACGATGCGATCCGAAAGCTTCGCCTGCTCGACCACGATCGCGCATCACCGCTTTCGCGCTGGGCGAACGGCAGATGTTGCCGGGGCAGACGAAACAGACGGCGATCGAGTTCATGAAGACGGTGTGGTGGGCAAGGCATGGTTGAAAAGCCGAACTGGTAGTCCTTGAAGTGGCCTTCGTATTCCTTGTGGCGATAGATTAGATGGACGATGTTGTAGTGCTTCGAGCAGGCGAGTTCCTCGGCCAGCCTGCACCATTCGTCGCTCTTGCAGACGTCATCGGAAAGCAGATCGAGCACATGCCGAAGCACGTTGCGATAGCGCTGCGCGCGCTGCATTTGGTCGGTCACCAGGCGCGTGCGGCTGGAAAATTGCACGTCCTTCACGTGCCCCATCACGTCGACGATGCTGTCCGACACTGGCCCGCGCGCACTCCACAGATCGACCTGGAACGCAAACGTATCCCGACGCGGTGTGGCTTGCGCGATCTCGTAGAGCGGCGTGTTCGACATCAGTCCGCCGTCCCAGTAGAACTGGCCGTCGATTTCGACCGCGGCGAAACCCGACGGCAGCGCGCCCGACGCGATGAAATGTTCCGCGCGCAGGGTCATACGTGAGGTGTCGAAGTACGCGAAGTTGCCCATCGCGACATTGACCGCGCCGACCGACACGCGTGTTTCGCCCGAATTGATGCGGTCGAAATCGCACAGGCGCTCGAGCGTGGCCTTGAGCGGCGTGGTGTCGTAGTAACTCGCAGTTTGCGGCGAACTCGATTCGATTCGGCTACGGCGACGGAAAGCGCGGCACGAAAAAGCCCTTCTGCCCTTCGACGACCGCCCCGAACGCCTGCCACGCGGTGAACGCCTTGCGAAATCTCTTCGCCAGAATCGAACAGCGCGCGTTCGAGAAACGCCGGTAGCGGAAACCCGAACGCCGGCTGGCAAGATAGTTTCCCAGAACTCCGCCAGACGCGCTACGCGATGCTCGGGCGCATTGTGCCAGCGATGGTCGCCGTGTTCAGCGCGCCAATGGAGATGCCAGCAATCCAGTTCGGCTGAATGCCCGCCTCGTAAAGCCCCTGATAGACGCCCGCCTGATGATTGCGCCGCCGCCCTGAAGCATCAGCGCGACCTGTCTCGTAAGGCGGCAAGCCGATGCGCCGCTGCGGCCTCGCTTGCGCCGCCTGTTCCGCATGTTCCGTTTTCCCGCGCTGCGTAATGTCGCTGCTATCGATCTCTGCCATGCGCCGCCGCCCCCTTATTGCATGTACCGACTGACCACGAACGACTGGCCCGTGAGCGCGGCCGTTTCGAATTCGGACAGGAACAGCACTGTCTGCGCGACGTCCTCGACGGTGGTGAATACGCCATCGACCGTGCCGCCGAGCATCACGCGCTTGACGACTTCTTCCTCGCTGGTGCCGAGTTCCTTCGCCTACCCCGGGAATCTGCTTGTCGACGAGCGGCGTGCGCACGAAACCCGAACACACGACATGCGAACGGACGTTGTGCTTCGCGCCTTCCTTGGCCAGCGCGCGCGCAAGACCGAGCAGACCGTGCTGGGCCGTCACATACGCCGACTTGAGCGGCGACGCCTCGTGCGAGGTGCACCGAACCCATGTAAATGACGATGTCGCCGCGATCGTCTTTATACATGCGCCTCAACGCGGCCTTGGTCGTGAGAAAGACGCCGTCGACGGGATCGCCATCATCTTCTTCCAGTCCGCGTACGAATAGTTTTTTCGATCGGATTGACGATCTGAATGCCCGCGTTCGACACGAGAATATCCACGGAACCGAACTCCGCCGCCACCTTGTCGATGCCCTGATTGACCGCGTCTTCGTCGGTCACGTTCATAGCGACACCGATCGCGCGTTCGCCCTTGCCGCGGATTTCCTCGGCTGCCGCATCCGCGCCCGACTGATTCAGATCGGCGACGGCAACCGCCGCGCCCGCATTCGCGAGCGTAAGCGCGATCGCACGGCCGATGCCGCTCGCGGCGCCCGTCACGACCGCCATCTTTCCGTCGAGCTTTCCGTTCTGTGACATGTAACCTCCTATGCGCTGGTGATTGAGATAGATGACACCACGAGAGGCGAACCACCGACAAGCTGGCCAAAAGGCCTAGGCGAAACGACACAGCTAGTCCGAAATGCTTACGCCGTTCGGCCGACTATCTGAACCGGACGTGGAAAGCTTATTGTGCATGACGAGCGCGTTGCTCTGCAGCAAGACGCCGGCGGCATAAGTTCGAGCCTCGAAAATGGACGCCCTCCGCGCCTCCGGTTCCATCCGCCTCATTGTGCCCGCGTCGGGCCTTTCACCATGCTCAGTTACCGTCACGCCTTTCATGCCGGCAATCACGCCGATGTGCTGAAACACGCCATCGTCGCGCAGCGCACACCGACCGATTCGACACCGCGTCCGCGCGACTGTCATCTCGACTCGGGACGGCTAGAAGCGCTCGGCATCGGCAGGCGCACGCCGTTCGATACCGCGATCGCCTCGTTGCTCACACGCTATCCCGACGTTCCCGCCGACGTTCCCGTTCAGGGAAAAGCGGGGCTCGGCGCGGCGAGACGGCCGAGCAACCGCTATGGTCCTCGAGTCGCTGCGCCAACCAGATGCCGCACGTCGCCTTCTTTCTGCCAGACGCCATGTACGCCGAGCAGCGACGCGTCCAGCAGCACCTTGCGCTACTTCTCAACGAGCGCGGGCCAGACGATCACGTTGATGGAACCCGTCTCGTCCTCGATCGACACGAAGATCGTGCCGTTCGCCGTGCTGGGACGCTGACGCACCGTGACGATGCCGCAGAGCACGAAACGCCCGTTGCGGATATCGCCGAGTTCGCGGCGGTCTTGAAGCGCATCGGCGCCAGCCGTTCGCGCAGCAGCGCAAGCGGATGCCGGTTGAGCGTGAGCCCGAGGCTTGCGTAATCGTCGACGATCTCGCGGCCTTCCGATGCCTGCGGCAACGCGAGCAGCGCTTCGCTCATCGGCGCGTCGCGCAGCAGTTCCGGCACGCGCTGCTGCGCCGTGACCGCCCACCACGCCTGACGCCGATACCCCGCGACGCTCGCGAGCGCATTGCCGGCCGCGAGCGCTTCCAGTTCTCGACACGATAACGCCGCGCGGCGCGTGGGATCGTCGACATCGGCGAACGGCGCCTGCGCGCGTGCGATCATGATCCTCTCGGCCGCCACCTGAGAAAAGCCCTTAATCAGATGCAGGCCGATGCGCACGCCCGGACCATTCGCACCGTATTTCTCCGCCGCCAGCCGCACGCGCGCCTTCAAACTGCGCGCGCCGCGCCGCATGGTCTTGCGAAAAACCTGCCCCGGCGCGAGCGCGCCGTAGGAATTGCTGACGGCGCCGCTCCATGTGTTCAGCACACGTTCGCCGACGCCCAGCGGCTTTTCCAGCACCGATTCCCAGTCATTTAGAGACACATCCGGCGCAAACACCTGCGCGACGCGAAGTCGTGTTCGTAGCCGCGCGCGAGCATCTTCTCTATGGATCGGCCTGATACTTTTCCAGATGCCCGCTGCGCTGCCATGCGGCCATCGCGCGACGCGCAACTGATCGGCCTGTTCCGCCGTGTAGCCCACCGCGACCATCGCGAGCTTCATGACCTGCTCCTGGGAAATCGGCACACCGAGCGTACGGCCGAGCACGGGACGCAGTTCCTCCTTCGGATAGTCCTCCGGCTCCAGTCCCTGTTTGCGCCGCAGATATAGAAATTAATAGAAGAGAACCATACCGCCCTGAATCGGCCCCGGGCACGATTTCGATCACGAGCGTAGTACGTGTTCGGCCGCAGGCGCGGCAACACATCTCGTAGACGGCCGGATCCTCGCGGCGAATATGCGACATGCCGAACTCCGGAATACCGCGTCTTAACGCGACGAAATTCGAGCGCGCGCCGGATCGCCGACAGCATGCCGAACGCGAGCACGTCGACTTTCAGCAGCTTGAGTTGATCGATGTCGTCCTGTCCCACTGGATGATGCAGCGGTCCTTCATCGCGGCGTTTTCGATCGGCACGAGCCGCGACAAACGCTCACGCGCGATCACGAAACCGCCGACATGCTGTGACAGATGACGCGGAAAGCCGCACAATTCGCGCGTCAGTCGAATCAGATGCTTCGTGACGTGCGATTTCTCATTGAAACCCGCTTCCTTGAGATAGCCCGCGACCGCGAACGGCCCGCCCCACCATTGCTGCGCCTTACCGATCCGCTCCGACGCATCCAGCCCGAGTGCCTTGCCGACATCCTTGAGCGCACTGCACGTATGATACGTGATGACCGACGCCGCCAGCGACGCGCGATGCCGCCCGTACTTACTTTTTGTAGATGTACTGAATGACTTCCTCGCGCCGCTAATGCTCGAAGTCCACGTCGATATCGGGCGGCTCGTTGCGCGCCTGCGAGATGAAGCGTTCGATCAGCAAACCCATCCGGACCGGATCGAGCTCGGTGATGAACAGGCAGTAGCAGATGATCGAATTGGCCGCCGAGCCGCGTCCTTGACACAGGATCTTCTTGCTGCGCGCGAATGAAACGATGTCGTAGACCGTCAGAAAGTACTTCTCGTATTCCAGCTTCGCGACGAGCGCCAGTTCCTTCTCGATCAACCCGATCGTGTTGGCATCGAGTCTGTTCGGCCAGCGGATGTGCGCACCCGCCATCACCCGCTCGCGCAAATAGCTCGCGGGCGTTTCCCCGGACGGCATCTTCGGGATACTCGTATTGCAGTTCGTCGAGTTCGAACGTGCAGCGCGACGCCACGTTCAGCGTTTCGGCAATCGCCTCTTTCGGATAGAGCGCGCCGATGCCCAAACGCGTGCGCAGATGCCGCTCCGCGTTCGCTTCTAGCGCATAATCGCATTTGGCGAGCGACCGGCCGAGGCGGATCGCGGTCAACGTGTCCTGCAAGGGCTTGCGCGAACGTGCGTGCATCAGCGCGCCGCTCGCCCAGCGGCAACCCGCTCGCTTCGGAAATGATGCGCGTGGTCGCGAGACGCTCGTCGTCGTTGCCGTCCTGTCACAACTCCAGCGCGAACCACGCGCGCCCCGCGGCGAAATTCGCCAGCCAGTGCGCGCGGTCAAGCGTATCGGCGAGCGGCGCCGAACGCTGCGGCACGAGGATGAACAGACAATCCGGCACATGCTTCAGATGCGCGATATCGCCGCGCAAGTCGGTCGCATCGAGCGCGCTGGACGACGCGGCGGGCTCGGTGAAATCCTCCGGACCGATCCGATAACTGCCTTTGGGCAAACGCGAGCGCGCCAGCGAAATCATCTCCGACAGATTGCCGTTGCCCGCGCGGTTGGTGGCGAGCACGATCAGCGTGCAGAACGGCGCGCCGCCGGCATCGGTGAGATGAAATTCACTGCCGATGATCAGCCGTGGTCTGTCTCTTCGGCAAAGGCTTGCCGGCATCCGCGGCCTTTGCTGCGGCGTCCGCCTGCGCTTCGATCTCCTTGATCGCCGAATGGGCGCGCACAACACCCGCAAGCGAGCATTCATCCGTGATCGCGAGCGCGGTGTAACCGTGCTCGAGCGCCGCGGCCGCCAGTTCCTGTGGATGCGACGCGCCGCGCAAAAACGAAAAGTTGCTCAGGCAATGCAGTTCGACGTAATCGGGCAACAGCGCGGAAGAAAACACCGAGCCTTCCTTGTTGCCGAAACCGATGATGTCGCTCAGGTCTTCCATCGCGTCATCATCCGAAAAAACCGTGCAGAAACCAGAAACCGGTCAGACGTTCGCGATACACCCAGAACATGCGGCCGGTGTCGTCGTCGGCGAGGTAGTAATCGCGCTGCACGCGGTTGCCGTCCCACCAACCCGCCTCGATACGCTCGGTCCGGCTGATCAGCTTCAGCGGACGACGATAAAACGGCCGCTCGTTGCGAAGCAGCAGCTTTTGCGGCGCTTCGAGGATCCAGAAACGAACGCGGCTGAGAAGGAACGGCATGGTCGGGCAGCTCGAGCGACGCATCGATCTCGGGCTCGTCCTCTGCTTCTTCTGTTTGTGTTTTCGCGTCGGTCTCGATGGACGTGTATGTTTTTGGTCTTGGATGCTTTTTTCCCCGCTTTTCGGCTTGGCTTCACGCTCAGACTGATACGTCTCGACCGTCATCGCCGCTTCGGGCCGATGATCGTCGCGCTCGACCATTTGCACGACATTTTCGGCGCCGAGTCCGGCACTCAGACGTTCGATCAGTTGCGCCATCGAATCGTTGCCGGAACCCGGCATCGGAAACAGTGTGTCGGGCGGCGGCGCGTGCTCGCTGATCTTGTCGGCGAACAGCTTCATCTCGATCACCAGCGCGATGAGCGTCGCCTGATTCAGCTTTTCGCGCAGCAGCCAGAGGGATGTGGTCGGCATCGCGCGTCGGCACGGCCCACGCGATATCGAGCGTCGACGTCTTCGGCGCATGGCGCGCGGCCAGTTCGTGCTCCAGCAAAAGCGAAAACTCGCTGACCGCCGAATGATGCGCGCTCAACCAGCCAACCAGTTGCAGCACGAGCCGGCGCGCCGCGAAAAGCAACGCTTCGGCGCTGTCCACGCGTGCCTGCAATTCGAGCCGCGCCTCGAACGATGCCGGCGCGCAAAACGCCTCGCGCGGATCCGGCGCTTGCCCATACGCCTGCGCGAGCCATTGCAGAATGCCGATCCGAAACGCCGCGCCACGCGCCTTTGCGCGGCAAGCGGCGCAAATCGGCGAGCGTCGCGCAGCCGATCTGCTCGAACACGTTCCCATGCGATTCCGCCGACGGCACGAGCGAAACAGGCAAGGCGTCGAGCACATGCATGAGCGTCGTATCCTTCACGATGCGCACATGATCCGCGAGCGCGAAGCATGGCTGATCGATGTCGTCAGTCAGCGTCGATGTCGCCCCAGGCAAAATCGAACTCGCCGATGCGGACGGCATCGATGGCGGCCTGACTGCTTCGAGCGATAAAAGCGGCAAGGTCACCGCTATCCACAACATGTTTGACCTCTCGTACTTTCCTGGCCTGATGCGTGCGACGAACAGGTTCGGGCAACGCCGGCAACTGCAGCGGGAGACGCAACTGCAACGGCTTGCCCAGCAACGGACCGCGCCGCTTGATGATGTCGATTTCGAGCATGACGCCCTGCATCCACTCGCGACGGTTCATCGTCTGCGCGTTGGCAGGCAGCACCGACTTGCAGATCATGCGCAACGGCGCGGCGGACGATTGCTTCGCCGCCTTGAAGCGGACGAAACAGAAACGCTAGCGACTGCGATTCCTGCGCTGCGACTTGCAACCGTCGCAGCGCTTCGGGACGCGCTTGCGGCAGCCAGATCAATACCGCGCCAATGCCCCTGGCTTCAACGACTGCTTTGCGGCCCATAACACCTGATCTTCAGGCGCCTTGACCCAGATCAGCTTGCTTTGTCGGGATCTTCATCGCCCGAAATGCGGCGAGATTGGGCATCCACGGCAGTGCGACGAAGATAACTGAGCGGCTCTTGCCTGCCGTCAATTCACGAATCGAACGCGCAAGCAGACGAATCTCGCCGACGCCGCTCTCTTCGATCAGCAGTTCGGTGATCGATCCGGGCGTCCAGCCTGCCCCGGGCAATGCGATCGAGCATGCGATGGCCCCTCGACACGATGTTCGAGCCCATGAGCTGACCTGATCGCCTTGCCACAACTGATGCTGCAAACGCGATAAGTGCTGCTCCCATGAGTTTTCCCCGTGCGACGCGAATGCGCGGACCTGCTCAAGGACGAGCACTCGGCGGGCCTCTGGATGTACTGTATATTTATACAGTATTCGGGGAGGCGGGAGGGGAGAAACGCGGATATGGGGCGGAATCCATGCGCTGAGGGCGCGATAGAGGAACTTGAGAAGCGCAGTTTTTGCGCTCAAACGCAAAAACCCCACCTTTGAGGGGTGGGGTTTTTGAGTGAGGCATGAGGAGCCTGACGATTACCTACTTTCACACGGGTGATCCGCACTATCATCGGCGTGGAGTCGTTTCACGGTCCTGTTCGGGATGGGAAGGGGTGGTACCAACTCGCTATGGTCATCAGGCATGGACTTGTTGCTGTGTCGTCGTTTGACGCTACAGCCAATCTGGAAAGAAGTAGTTCTGGTAGTGACTGGTATAGGCACAGTCGCGTAACTCAACCAGCGACGCTCCTGAGGAGTCAAACACACTGGTTATAGGATCAAGCCTTACGGGCAATTAGTATCAGTTAGCTCAATGCATTACTGCACTTACACACCTGACCTATCAACGTCCTGGTCTGGAACGACCCTTCAAAGGGATCAAGTCCCCGGGATATCTCATCTTAAGGCGAGTTTCCCGCTTAGATGCTTTCAGCGGTTATCTCTTCCGAACATAGCTACCCGGCGATGCGACTGGCGTCACAACCGGTACACCAGAGGTTCGTCCACTCCGGTCCTCTCGTACTAGGAGCAGCCCCCTTCAAATATCCAACGCCCACGGCAGATAGGGACCAAACTGTCTCACGACGTTTTAAACCCAGCTCACGTACCTCTTTAAATGGCGAACAGCCATACCCTTGGGACCGGCTACAGCCCCAGGATGAGATGAGCCGACATCGAGGTGCCAAACACCGCCGTCGATATGAACTCTTGGGCGGTATCAGCCTGTTATCCCCAGAGTACCTTTTATCCGTTGAGCGATGGCCCTTCCATACAGAACCACCGGATCACTATGACCTGCTTTCGCACCTGCTCGACTTGTCGGTCTCGCAGTTAAGCACGCTTATGCCATTGCACTATCAGCACGATTTCCGACCGTACCTAGCGTACCTTGGTACTCCTCCGTTACGCTT
>JAQFVJ010000064.1 GCA_029439525.1 Caballeronia sp. BR6202001591004 | reverse complement strand
CGCACAATAGCCGAGCGCGCGCTTGCTTGATCTGCGCTTTTTGGCCCCGCTCACCCGCCCTGTCGGGCGGACGCCCCCTCATTACGCGTTCCGGCTGCGGGACCACCCGACGGCTTTGCAAGCCTGAGCTCTTCATCCCGGAGGCTTCCATGAGCCGCTTCCGGAACGAGGTCATTCACCTGCAGGCGCACGTCAAAACGCTGCGGCTCGCGGCCGCAGCATTGTTCGTGGTGGGACTGCTGCTCGCACTTGGCTGGTGAAGTGCCCCGGAAAATCTCACCATCCATGTCCCGCCCGATCTGCGTTCGGGAAATACACGCCGCGGGTGGGACGTCCCACCCGAGAGCGTCTATGCCTTCAGCTTCTATATCTGGCAGCAGCTCCAGCGTGGTCCACGGATGGCGAAGCGGACTATGCGCGCAATCTGCGTGCGCTGTCGGGTACCTGACGCCCGGCTGTCGCGCTTTTCTGCAACAGGACTAAGATTACCGACGCCGCAACGGTGAACTGCGTCAGCGGGTGCGCGGCATCTATGAGATCCCGGGGCAGGGATACGGCGACGACCCCACGTCCCGCATCACAAAGTCGTTTCCGACAACGACTGGATCGTGACGCGGGACGTGACCACCGACGAATACTACGGTGCGCAACAGGTCAAACGCGCCTTTGTCCGTTATCCGTTGAAGGTCGTCCGCATGGACGTAGACTCCCAACACAACCCCCGTTTGGCCTCGCGATCGATTGTTATGCGGGTAACCCGCAGCGTATCGAAACTGCGCCACGCCTTTCCTCGGCCAGTCCATGTGCGAACGGGACTGACGGCGCGCCAGCCAGCACAACGGCGGCCACCGCAGGAAGACTCGCCATGAAACGCCTTATCCTGCCAGTTTTGGCTGGTATCCCTCTGAGCCTGGGCATCCCCTCCACGAGTGATGCTGTCGATATCCTGCACTGGGTGCGCATGCCACTTGCCGTGCCGCTGGTCGTCGGTCAGGAGCGGATGGTGTTCATCGACCGCAATGTCCGCGTCGGCGTGCCCCCGGACGTTGCCGACCGTCTGCGGATCCAGAGTGCCGGCGGCGCGATCTACCTGCGCGCGAGCGGCGCGATTGCACCCTCCCGGTTACAGGTTCAGGACGTGGAATCCGACGCGCTTATCCTGATCGATATTGCCGCCACGCCGCCAAGGCGGGGGAACCCCTCTGGAGCCAGTGCGTATTGTGGAAGACGACGTCGCGACGCGATACGGTAAAAAGGTCTCTTCCCCGATCAACGGATCAACGATACGGATGATCCTGCGGCGACGTCCGACAAGCCCTCAGCGCGCGATACGCCTGTTCCCGTTGGCCTGTTCCCGTTGTTCTGACGCGCTATGCCCGCGCAGAATCTGTACACGCCACTGCGCACAGTGGCGCCGGTGACCGGCATTACGCTGCGCCGGGACCTTGCCCTGGACACCCTGCTGCCGACGCTGCCCGTGCGAGCGCGGGCACTTGCCGCGTGGCGGCTCGACGATCAGTGGGACGACGGTGCAACTGATCAATACGACCGACCGCTGGCTCGGGCTCGACCCGCGCGCGCTGCAGGGCGACTTCGTGGCGGGCGGCGACGTTCCAGCACCCGACGCTGGGACTGGCCGGACAATCCACCGACATCACCGTGCTCTATCTTGTTACCCGCGGCCATGGCCTGGCCGGGTCACTGCTGCCGGCGGTCGCCCCCATCGACTCTGCGGTGAACCTGCCGCCTGCCGCAGCGGCTGTCCAGGCCAAAGGAGGTCGCAATGAAAAGTAACGGCCTGCTCAAGTGGTTGATGATCCCCATGGCACTTGCCGTCGTCTTCATTAGCATCAGGTTGCTCTCCGGCCACTCCCGGAACGAACCTGCATCACCAACGGTCGCCAGCCAGCTTACGCCCGAGGAGATGAAAGCACTCGGCATCGAGGGCGACATGCAACGCGACACGGTGGCCACCCTGGTCGCACAGGTAAAACAACTGAGCAACGAATTGCAAACCGCCCTCACCAACAATAAGATTATTAGAATACCTTATGAGAATGCCAAGACCGAAAACGATCACCTGCGCGCCCGCGAGAGCGCCATCGACCAACGCATTCAGGCCGCGCTCGATGGTGAACGCAACCGCCTGCAGCAGGACCGCGATCAGGTCGCCAGCGATCGTCAGCAAACGCAGGGGCTACTACAGGACTTACAGAAGCGGCTGGATACACTGGACCGACAAAGGCAGCCAGACCGATCTGCCGGTAGGCCTGGGACTTTAGAAGGATCACGATAAGAACCTGGACGCCAGCCGCAGCGGGACGCACTGGGTGGAACCCGACGACCTCAGGCCCGACATGAAGAATGCCACCAGCAGCAATACGGGACCGGGCTTCCCGACCAGCTTCGGTCCCGCCCAGAAGACACTCTCCAGCGCAGCGGGTCCCGACGCCGATGCCGGAAGAGAAGGCGGTCAGTGCATCCGCGAAGCCGGTCTGGTCTACACCGTGCTGACCAACGCGACGCTGATGGGCTCCATTGCCATGACTGCACTCATCGGTCGCGTGCCGATCGACGGCACGGTCATCCATACCCTTTCAAAGTGCTGATCGGTCCGGACAACCTGACTGCTAACGGTATCGACCTTCCCGAGGTGGCGGGCGCCGTGGTCAGTACGGCCTCCGGCGACTGGACCCTGTCGTGCGTGCGTGGGCAAATCCGCAGCGTCACCTTTGTATTCAACGACGGCACAATCCGTACCGTGCCGGAAGATCCGGGTAACACCAGCCAGCGGTGGCGAAAATAACACCAGCGGCCAGAACGGTAACACCATCCAAGGCGGGCTCGGCTGGATCAGCGCCCCCTACGGTATTCCCTGTGTGTCCGGTGAACGGCGCAGCAACGCGACGCAATACCTTGGCTCGCAGGCGCTGATCACGGCCGCTGGTGCCGGCGCGGCCTCACCACTTTATTAAGTCCGACAACGGCAACGTCTCCTACGTCAGCAACAGCAACGGCACGCTGGGCATCGTGGGTATTCGGGCAACGAGGCGATGGGCCGCATCCTCGCGGGTGGCGTACAGGAGATGTCTCAGTGGGTGAATAAGCTCTACGGGCAAGCCTTTGCCCCAATCTACGTGCAGCCCGGCGCCAAAGTCGCTGTGCACCTGGACCACCCGCTCAACATCGACTACGATGCTAAAGGCCGTCGGGTCAATCACTCTGTCGGAGAAGCGCATGCGCCAGATCTGGACTGATACCGCGGTGGGCCTGCTGGCCGCCGTCATGCTTATCACACTGGGTGGCTGCGCGACCAGCAAGGATACGTTGCTGCCGCATAGCGACAGCACCATGCTCGACATCTGGCATCAGGAGACCGAGGGTGTAGCAGCGAAAGTCAGACAGCGTGTCAGCTATCAGCTATCCGACGCATGCCAGGCCCTGCGCCGCCCGCTGACTGGCACCGACGTACGAAACTCGCCCGCCGTTAGTGCGGATTACACCCGCAACGCAGCCACTGAGATCGACCGCCAGTTTCAGATTGCCCAACCCCGACATGGTCATGTACGCGTGTTTCCGCACCTGCTTACCGACCCGGTGCCCGTGCCTGGCTACACGACCGTATTTCCCCGTATCAGCGTGTGCAGTACGCTTGCCGGACGAACGGCTGGAGGCTTACTTGATGGCGTGGCCGCTACCCTGGCGACGTAAAGGCGCCCCGAACCAGGCCGGCGAGCCAGATGCATGGGCGCGCTACCATTGCTGCCCTGAGCAGAAACGGCATGAGTGAGCCGGGTGAAGCACTGCGCGATAAACGCAAGCCGGCCACCCAGACAGACGTTGACGGGCGCTACGATGTCGCCCCGTCCTTTGCCGACCTGCTGCCCTGGGTTGAATATCTGCCTGACGACCCGAAATGTATGCTGCTTGGACGACGGGCAATCGGTTGCCGCGTTCTTTGAACTGCTGCCGCTTTGCACCGAAGGTCGTGAGATGGCCTGGCTATGGCACGCGTGATTCGGTGGAAAACGCTCTTTAGGACTCGTTTGACGAACTCGACGAGCATCCGTGGGTGGTACAGTTCTACGCCCAAGACAGCCGGATTTCGACGACTACCTGGGCACGCTGGAGTGCTATCTGCATCCTCGCGCGAAAGGCACCACGTTCAGCGCGTTCTATTTGCGATTTTTTCCCACCATCTGCACGCCATCGCCAGGCCAAGCGGCCTGTTTGAAGACACGACAGTGACGCGCCTGCCCTGGCGCGGGCAGGTCCGGCGCGTGCGCATGGTCGTTTACTGGCGCACACCTGGGGCGACCAGTGCGCGCCCCGTGGCCAGACGCCCGAGCAGGCGCTGACGACCATTTGTGACCGGCTCACGGGTGGTCTCGCAAACGTGGGGATCAGGACGCGACGGCTCGACGCCGCCACGATCCATGCGTGGTTGCTGCGCTGGTTCAACGCTGCGCCAGCCCCCCGACGACAGGAAACGCTTCTACGCCCTCACCCGCTTATCCGCACGAGTGCGAGGAAGGCGAGATCGAGCTGGCTAGCGGTATCGACTTCGCACAGCGGCTGTTCTTCAGCCAGCCGCGCTCTGACCTGATGAACGGCACTTGGATCTTTGACGGCATGCCGCACCGGGTCATCACCATGGACCGGTTGCGCCCCCCACGGGTCACCTAACTGGCGAGAGCGCAAGGGTGATGCACTCAACGCGCTGATAGACCAGATGCCCGAAGATACGGTGCTGCCTAACGCTCATCGCCACGCCCCAGGACGTGCAGCAGGAGCGCAACCTGATCGGCAGCGCGCATAAACTGTATCGTGGTGCGGTGGCGTTCTACCTGCCCGGACGGCGATATGGCCGAGCTGGATGCGCGCGGACTGCGTTCAACGCGGGCGTGCAGCCGGTACACGAGAAAGATGAGGTCGCTCCGCTCAAATCTGCGCGGGCTCCCTGCCGTCTTTGATCCGTCCGCCGACAAGCGGCAGTGAGTGGTACACGCAACGGATGTTCGCGCAGCAGGCAGCCAATCTCGCGCCGGTATAAGGCCGCAGCTAGGAGACGGGTCATCCGGGGATCACCTTCTTTAACCGGGGCGGTGGCCCCATTATCTTCGATCCGCTCAACCGTCTGGACCGCCAGATGAATGCGCATCTGTTTCTGTTCGGACCGACCGGTTCGGGCAAGAGCGCTACGCTCAACAATATCCTGAACCAGGTCACGGCGATCTACCTGCCACAGCTGTTCATCGTTGAGGCTGGCAACTCGTTTGGCCTGTTCGGCGACTTTTTGCCGCACGGCTCGGGCGTGAGTCTCGCACCCTTTGCCGACGCATAGCGACTGGTGGCGACGGTCAGGTGCAGACGCTCGACGCGGATACACTGGACGCTCCCCCCCGCAGGCGAACGCTTCCACCAAAGGCGACAAACAGCGGGACGTACTCGGCGAACTCGAAATTACTGCGCGGTTGATGATCACCGGTGGCGAGGACAAGAAAGAGGCGCGCATGACGCGCGCCGACCGCAACCTGATCCGTCAGTGCACTCTCGAAACGGCGCAGCACTGCGTTGCTGATAAACGCCCGCGTGCGACGTTCACGATGCGCTGCGCGAACGCGGCAGCGGCGCATCCGTTTGCTGGAAATGACGGACGCGATGAATCTATTTATTCTGTCAGGGCGTTGACGGTGAGATGTTCGACCGGCCAGACACGCCCTGTCCCGAGGCCAATATCACGGTGGCGGACCTCGCCCCCTTCGCGCGGGAAGGCTATAATAACTAATTGTCCACGTCAGCCTCATCAACACCGGTGAACAATATCGCCGAGCGTGACCAGTTTCTCGGGCGACCGATCATCAACGTCACCGACGAAGGCCACATCATCACGAAAAACCCGCTGCTCGCCCCCTATGTGGTCAAGATCACGAAGATGCGGTGCAAGCGCGAGGTTCTGGCTGGCGACGCAGAACCTCGACGACCTGCCGAAGGCGGCCGAACCGAGTTCAACATGATCGAGTGGTGGATCTGCCTGTCGGTGCCCCGCCCGATGAGGTCGAAAAGATCGTCCGCTTCCGGGAGCTGAATCTCTCGCAGAAAGCGCTCATGCTGTCGGCGCGCAAGCAAGCAAGTCAGCAAGGGCGTCAATGTCGCCTTCAAAGTAGCCGAGAAGATCGACCGCGCCCGCGGCATTGCCTCGCTTACAGCTAAATGCATTGGCCTGGAGGTAGGACATTATGCGCAAGCGCTCACCTAGACGGAACTCAGGGATTCTGACCGGGCTTGTGGTGGCCGTGTTGCTGGGCGTCACTGGCTGGTGGGTGATTCATCACCCGACGTCCCGCAAGGTGACATCGATCATCGCGCCTTCGCCTGCTGCATCGGTCAATACGTTGTCCGCGACGTCGGCAAGACCGCCCTGGGTGTATGGCCGGACCGATGCACGCGGTGGTCGGGTTCGCCGATCTGGAATGTCCCTACTGTCGGGCCTACTTCTCGGTACTCAAAGCCTGGATTGACATGTACCCCGAGGTGAACTGGCAGTGGCATCACCTGCAGCTGGCGATGCACGACCCGGTCGCTTCCGCCGAAGCACGCCTCGCCGAATGTGCAGGCAGGGTCAGCGGACAAGCGGCATTCTGGAATTCGGTGGCGTCTACACACCCGCGACGATGGTCACCGCTGCCCGGCATGACATACCTGGGCCTTACGGCCGAGGCCGTGAAGCTCGGCATCCGGGGCACTCCTACCCTCCCAGTTACCTGACCGACAGTCTGGCAGGACCATCGTCCTGCCAGGCCCCATCCCGATGGGGGATGCCTTGCTGTCGGCCATCGACAGGCTCGCGAGCGCCCAACCCGATAAGACGAGTCCATTGGCCTTGAGTCGCCCTCTGACCCCACCACATGCCGATCGACTATTGTTACTCACAGCGCGTCCTTCGGATGGTGTTTGCATTTGATGTAGAAGCAACGAAGCGCGGCGAAATAGTGAACCAAGATCGAGCTCGCAGAATCTATAATATAGGCTGAACTGCTCTATCCTTTGCAATTAGCTACGACTTAAATTAATCGCGCCCCCAAAAAATAAGATTCCCGCCGACTCCTCCGAGAATCCACATCTGGACAAAAGATTCAATGCAGCGCGGTTTTCAGGACTGACGCGTGCATGTATCTGTCGTACACTTAACTGCTGTGGTGCGTGTGCAGAGATTAGACACAATGGCTTGCACTACTCCCTCATGTCGGTAGAGAGGAGATACCACAAATTCAATGTGTGCCGCTTAACCATTGTCCGTGTAGAAACCAGCACCATACCCCGCCGGGGCGGGATTCATTTCAGCGATAGTGTTTCGATGAGGTCATCCGTTAATGATGAATTCCATTTTATCTCAAACCCACGCTATGACGGATGAACCAGCCACGGCATATCGGCCCACTGAGCTCTGCGGATTTTTATCACGACAATCCACAAATAGAGAATCGGTTGGCAGCAGCTTGTTCCATTACCGATAAGGTCTCTTCAATTTTTTGATTCCACAGTTCAGAATCAAGCACACAATAGTCCTGAAGAAAGCGAATGATGCGAATTTGTTGTACCGCGATAAGCCACGGCAGCGCCATGACAAATTCGCGATCGCTCGGTGTATTCCGGTAACCCTTCAGAAAAAAGCGCGCCATAATTGCAAGACCCGCGGATATTGGGTCAACTCCAGCCACCAGCCAAGCGTGGCAAGGTGGAGCCAGTGCGTACCAAGCCCACCATTTGTCAAAATCAAACATCACCACCCGGTCGCCAGCAAGGTGCAGATTATCAGCGCGAAAATCGCCGTGACAGAATCCATATAAGTGGCACTGGTTAGTGCATCCAGAGTGCGTAACTGGTCTATGGCACGCACCATTCGGGGAATGGAACAGGTCCAGTTGACACCGCCCACCACCATACGAATATCGGCGAGCATCGTGTAATATACATTCAACGCCTTAGCGATAAGGCTCTTTATCTGCTGTCGATCGTCCATCAGGACACCTGTCGTGCAAATCGTTCAAGCAAAAGTAAAATGCCCAACGGTACCGTTAACGCTGCGTCGCGCGTTCTTGCGACATCGCCTAACAACTTAAGAGCAGCGCGCTGCTCAATAAACCAAAATCTGCCAACGCGCAGCTCTTCTTCAATTGCTCGAAGATTTCGCCGGCATGCCTGGCGATCTGCTGTGTAGCAACACGTGAGCGAATGTCTCCTTTTCGGAGTTTAGCGGGAGGACACCTGTGGACAATTTGCTGGCCAGATAATCATGCAACATCCTTCGATTGGCACGCTGCGACGAAGGCAGTCGCCAGCAGAAATCTCTCAACGCAGGATCGCTCAACACGTTGATGGGCCATAAGTGGCAACGCAAAAGGTACGGCGCACGACACATGTGGGACAACAGTGCAGGCATGGAAACAGCACTCACCGGCACATCAAACACGCGTTGCGACTTGAGCCCATGAGGGCTCAGCAGTCTTCGCGCACGCTCCGAATGATGGCGTACGTGTGACTCGCGTCAGGGTGGCGATCTTGTTCCTCGTCCTGCAAAGAGTGGAAACAGTTCGTCACCACCAGTGCCAGAGAATAAAAGTGAAGCACTTGCTCCTCGCGCATGTCGCCATATGGCTTGAAAAGCTTCCAGATAAAGCTCGTCAAAGGGGTGCTCCCGGGGTCTCGCGTCTGGTCGTAGGCGGAAAAGCATCAATATCGACGATAAAATCGTTAAAACGAAACGCACTTATCAGCGCCTGGCGACACACAAGCTAGAACTGACTGTTTGACGCCTCCTACGGCAATTCCAGCGGTTGCGACTGACCCCACATGACGAAAACGGCAATCGCCACGGTTGCCGAATCCATGTCACGACTCAATTCCAAAGCGAGATCATTTGCCTCGAAAGAGCGCAACACGATAACATCTCGCAAGCGCGCAAGCGCCCGCCGAAATCTTCCAACAAGTCGGATTCATCGGCCTGTCGTTCAGATGGTCTGGCTTCAACAGGGTCAGAATACTCATAGTGCGCCCAACCAGGTTCCACGTAGAGCGAAGCCCTTTCGTCCAACAGATAAATGCCGAGACAAGCCTGACGCGCGGAATAGAACGTGTCCAAAGCAAGAAGGTGCGCCATCGTCTCGACGTCAAAGGTTATGTGACCATGGATAAGATCTGCAAAGTCCCATGAAATCGTCACTGCATCCTTGCGCGGTGCGCAATAGATAGGGATATAGGCGCAGAACCTAAGACACCCGACCTTATACGCAATCGCCGCACATCCATCAGGGCTTCAATCATGATGTAATCAAACGGCCATGCGAGACACACTTGATACAAGTCCACATACGCATCCAGGGTCACCAACCCTGTCATCATCTGATGATTTGCCTTGCCCCTTTCCCGAATGACAACAAACTACTGCCCCTCCGTGCGGACCAAAACGGTTTCGGGTGCCGAGTGCAGGAAGGGGCGGATCCAGCTCTGACCGAAACATATGCATTCGTCTTGAAGAACAGGCTCCGATAGTAAATCGTTGAGTGTAATGTCAGCTTAAGCACGCTTAAGCCCTCGCGAGAGAAGCAGCCCCTAAAATAAGGAGCGGCTTGCCATCTACTCGCTCAGAAAAGCCCGCAGCTCAAAAAAATAATTCAGCAGTGGGCTTCGCCAGGCAGCCGCCTTTTGGGAAGAGGAGCCTGTACCTTTTTGTCCTTTTGCATGGGCCGATCAATGCGTACGGGAACTGGCTTTTACTTCCTCGTTTTCATAATAACCTCCACAGTTAAGGTCGCCGTGATTAACGACCGTTATAATGTTTCATCGGTTTGGCTAAGAATCAGGAAAAATACGGTTAATTCCAGCCATGAAATTGAATTGCCGGCGCGGTCTTCTCGAAAATACATATTCTTTTTTAGAAAATATGGGGCAAAGCACGGCGCTTAATTGCGTGTTCACCCGGAGGCAGTGAACCACAGCCAAAAGAGTACTTATTCTTTCTAATAACCATTGTCACGACAGGCTGCAGGTACCAGAGACTCGCCTGCATCAGCCGATCATCACCACTCCATGCCGGCGCCTACACTGAACCCGGCATCGCGCCTCGCGAATTAGCCGTGCCGCTGAGCTTGTAGACCCAGCCATCGCTGACGGTGGACAGGCCGACCGCGCCCGACTCGCCGCGTAACATGCCGCCCGCGATGGCCGCCATGTTACGCTCTGGCGTGGTCGCCTGCGGCAAACACCCACCATCGCCAACGCGACACCTGCGCTGGCGCGGTTGTTCGTCTTCTGGATGTCACGATCCATGGCGTTGACGGGCTGGTCGGTGTAGCTGCGCGACCAGTCGGCCACCTGGTTGAGCTGCCCCACGTTCGCCGCGTCGGTGGCGGCGGTGCCCGCCGCGCCGAGGTGATGTTGCCGTAGTCGACGCTTCCATCCACGCGCGTATTGTATTGTAGTGGACGCCCGCGACGCGGACCGCGTTCACCCGCCCCACGTTCGCCGCATCCGTATCGGCGGTGTCCGCTGCGACATTGGCGGGCGATCTGCCGCTCCGCGCCCTTGCTGCCCACCGAAACGGTTCTGGCGCGATCCGCCACCGCGTTATCTGCTGTTGCCGACGACGGTGCTGTTGCTGGCCGCCGAACTGGAGCCCGCGCCAACCGGCACGCTGTTAGCGCCAGAGGCGTCTGGTTTAGCCGACGTACTCGTGGAGTTAAACCGCGACTCGCCGCCCTGCAGTGCCAAAAGGGTGATTATACACTAAAATGTTACTTAGCGAATTCCCTGAATTCGAGTCCAGTCCCAGACTTGTCCGCCGGTGATGGCATCTGGACTGGACTGCGCAATGCGTACGGCTGCGCCTCCCCGCAACCACTTCCAACATAAATCGCTGACCACGATCTGAGCCAAAGCCCCGCACGGCACACGCCGTGCCGGGCTTTAACATTCGCAAGTATTTAACCATATCACTATATTTCTAACTTGCGACCAATGTAATGTGCTCGCGGGGGATCAATTTTTCTGTTGAGACCTGCTCCGCACAATGCGCAATCCAGCCAACCATTCGTCCAAAGGCGAAGATGACGAAGGGCGCTTCGTCCGGCAGGGCGTAAAAACCAGTCAAGGCCGCTAACGCGAAATCGATGTTCGGAGCTTCTCCGGTCAAGTTTTCCACAACGGAGCGGATTTCCTCGAAAACGGGTTCAGGTTGAAATTGAGCTAGCAGGGCGGCCGCGCGCGGATCGCCATCGAGGTAGAGCAGGTGACTGAACGCCAGAATGGGCTGCTCTCGCGAGAGACACTGATCGACCGCTTGCATTGCGCCCATATCCCGGGATGTTTCGATCAACATCCCTCAGCATCCTTGCGGCACCCGTGGGCGTCGACAAGCCGGCGTAGAATATCTTTCGGCCGCGGGAGCCGACCAAGCTGCCGCCAGCCGCGTATGAACCGGCCGATCTTCAGCGCCCGGCCATCCGGTCATGACATCGAGTAAAGCGCCTATCAGGCTGGCGCCCCTCTTCGCCACGGCGCCACGCGGCAGACCGGCCAAAGGATAATCCTTGCCAATGAGACCTGAAACGAGGCCGACCGCAGCGCTCAATGGGGAGTGTGGTGTGCAGGGCCGATGCGTCGATCGGTTTCGTCGTAGATAACGGATACCATCAGCATCTCACAGCAAGAACGCCACATTTTCCAGTGTTGCAGTTTCCGACAAGGTCACAGCATCCTTCCCATGATAAAAGAGATGCACCTCCTAAACCGTGGAGATAGATGTCGACAGGATCGGATCGCCCCAATCGATGGCGAACGCCGCCACCGTTGCCGCGGTTCTCCGTCCGGATCGACGTTCCGCGAGGCGATTCACGTCGTTGCCATTGGTCCGCGGCTGACGTTTGCATAGAGCGTTTGCTGCTGAACACCCAATATGGAGATCGCTTCGGCGGCTGTGATCCAGGCCATGGCGCCCTATTTTACATTGACAAAATCGATCAAGATTGACGTCAATGTACCCATAGCCCAAAGATCGATCCAGTTGTCAAGGCGTGCCTCGTCGTCGAGCCGTTTCACTGTCAGGCGGGACACCTTCCGTATGAAGTTCGATCAACATGACAGCACGTGCGATGGCACTCGCCGAAACCTGTTGGACCGCGATGGGCGGGAACCCGCAAGCGCTTCGGCAATTCATGTTCAAGCAGGCGGGCGGTTTGCCATTGGTTTTTGCCGTTACGGACGTGGTGAGTGCGGCGATCACGACCGCTGCTTTGTCAATCGCGGAGCTTGCAACAACCTGACCGGGACACAACCGCTAATCACGGTTGACCGGCGGTTAAGCTTGGCCTGGTTCTGGGCGTCGATCCGCCACCCACTCAGACTGGACGCCGGTGGCGCCTTGGGGCGCGATTGCCGGAGATTATCGCACGCAAGATGGGTGGATCAGGCTGCACACCAACGCGGCGCACCACCGTTATGCTGTCGAGGCTGTCTTGGGCGGGGCAGGAAGCAAGGAAACCGTCGCCCGCGCTGTCGCGGGATGGCGAAAGGCCGATCTCGAACATACCATCATCGAGGCGGGTGATGCGCTACCAAGATGCTCTCTATCGGAGAATGGGCAGGACATCCGCAAGGACGGGCCGTCGCCCCCGAACCACTGGTTTACTTAGCCGCGACTCAGCCGGCCGGTGCGCCGAATTGGGCTCTCGATCCGGCACGCCCCTTGGATGGACTACGCATCCTCGATCTCACCCGCGTGCTGGCGGGTCCGGTCGCAACCCGTTGCATGGCAGGCTTCGGCGCCCATGTCTTACGTATCGATCCGCCAGATTGGGACGAGCCGGCCCTCGTTCCCGATGTGACGCTTGGCAAGAAATGCGCGAGGTTGGATTTACGTGTGACAGCCGACGTTTTCGATCATCTGTTGTCTCGTGCCGACGTGCTTGTCCACGGTTATCGCCCCGGTGCGTTAGACAAATTGGGATATCCGGCAAGCTTTCGCCAAAGCCTGTCCCCCGGACTGATCGATGTGAGCCTCGACGCTTATGGGTGGAGAGGCCCATGGGCGGGGCGCCGTGGCTTTGACAGTCTCGTGCAAATGAGCACAGGGATCGCCCATACGGCATGGAGCAGGCGGAGGCCGACAAGCCGGTCCCGCTCTTTCGGTCCAGGCGCTGGACCATGCCACCGGCTATCTCATGGCCGCCGCCATCCGGGGCGGAACACAGAGGTTGCGGAAAACGCGTGGCTTGCAAGCCCGGCTTTCGCTTGCCCGCATCGCGCAACTCGTGATCGGGCATACCCTCGGCGAACCCGAAGATGCGCTGCCCCCAGAAGAGCCCGCCGATCGCTCGCCGGATATCGAAGATTACGGCCTGGGGCAGAACGCAGCGCATCCTTCCGCCGGTCAGCATCGAGGGCATTCCGATGCGTTGGGACGGTGCAGCGTGCCCGCTTGGATCATACCCTGCCGTCTGGTTCTGATCCGTCATCAAAGCGCGAAATGAGTGATGCGATGCAAGGGATATGAAAGGATCCGGCTTCGCCACCTGCGCTATTTTCTGGTGGCAACAGAACACGGTAGCTTCCGCAAAGCCGGTGGGGTTCTTCGAGTTCGGGAGTCCGCGATCAGCCGTGGCATCCGTGATCCTGAAGGTCAGCTTGGAGTCGACCTGTTCCATCGGTTATCATGCCGGCGTTCGGTTGACGGAAGGCGGGTGAGCGTTCTTACGAGACGCGAGAGGCGTGCTTGATCAGCTGGACGACGGCTGCTCGGCAGCGACGGCGGTCGCGTTCGGACGATGCGGCCGCCTGCGGGTGGCCGCGGTCGAGGAGGTCATCGGCGATAGGCTGGCGCGCATCATCGCGGCACACCGAACTCGCTGTCCCGACGTGCAGCTTGACCTCGTGGAGATGATCGCAGCCGATCAGGTTCGCGTTCTTCGGGACGGCACGGTCGATCTCGGCCTGGTGCTGGCAGACGACGATATTCCGGGCGTCGTTGGCGAGCCCTTATGGCGCAAGGGGTGCGTGGCGGTCCTGCCAGCGGGTCATCCGCTCACGACGTGCCCGACCTTGAGCTACGCCGATCTTCATGGAGCGAATGTGGTCGCAGGCCATGTTGAGTGCGGCCCCCCGTTGCAGCCCACACGTAATCGACGCCCTCCGCCACGCACATGCCGAGGTACGTTCGATCGCCGAGGTGGAGCATATGCGGACGATGCTGACGCTGGTGCAGTCTGGCCTCGGCATCGCCTTCCTGCGGGCACCGTTCGGCGTTTCGCCAGTCAGCGGGATCGTCTTCCGCGACGTGACAGACTTGTTGGCCCGCTCACGGTTCACGCGGTCTGGCCAGCGGGCCATCCGTCCGGCCTCGTCGAGCAGCCCGGTACGGGTCTCTACCGTCTTCAGGCGAACGATACGCTCTGGTACGCGCATGGCGGTGCTTCCTGCCGGCTGTTTGTGGACGGTTCCGACCCAGACAGAAGAAGAGTTCGACATTGCGCAAAGAGGGATTTATCTGCCATTATAGTATTAGTGAAGAGAAGGCGGTAAAAGCGTAGAACCTAAATCCCGATCCCTCGACCCCGGCGACGCCCGAGCCCGTAACCGAGGGCGAGATCGTCGCCGACGCTACCGCCCGAGTCGATGCCGAGTTCGCTCTTGCGGTTTCTGAGGATAGATTCCATCTGAAGGTCGCGTTCGAGAAGCTCTTGGCCATGTCGCCCATGGACGAGCGGGTGGCTCTGTATCCCTGAGTAGTCGCCCGCCTCAACTGGCGCTGGCTGCTACCAGCGAGCTTGTGCCAGCGCGCCACGAAGCGGTCGGCGCGCAGCTCGGTTTCGAGCTGGAGCGCACGGATGGCGTGGTTAACGCGGCCGGTTCCGACCTCATGGGCGAGGTTTGTATCCTTCTTGCAGGCGG
>JAQFVJ010000063.1 GCA_029439525.1 Caballeronia sp. BR6202001591004 | reverse complement strand
CCGCCGATTGTGTTGCCGATCGTCAGGCCGATGCCGAACAACACGAGAATCAGCGTAACGGCGCGTGGCGAGAACCCGCCGACCTGTTCGAGAATCGCAGCGATGTAGGTGAACACCACGAACACGCCGCCGAAGCCGAGCACGGTCATCGTGAGCGCGAGCCACATTTGCGGATCGCGCAGCACGCGGACTTCGTGCGCGAGTCCGGCGGGCGCGGCATCGTGACGATTCGGCACCCGCTGTCACGCCAAGCGTGGACAACACGCCCAGACCCGCGCCGATCCAGAACGTCGCGCGCCAGCCGAATTCCTGCCCGATAAAAGTTCCGAATGGCACGCCCAAGCACGTTGGCGAGCGTGAGACCGGTGAACATCAGCGCGCTGGCGCTCGCACGCTTCTCGGCCAGCACCAGCGACGCGGCGACCACCGCGCCGATGCCGAAGAACGAGCCGTGTGCGAACGACGTCACGACGCGCGCGATCATCAGCAGTTCGTAGTTCGGCGCGACCGCGCAGAACACGTTGCCGACGATGAACACGAGCATTAGCAATTGCAGCGCGAGCTTGCGTGGCAGTTTGGCGATCAGCACCGCGAGCAGGGGCGGGCCGACCGCGACGCCAAGCGCGTAACCGGACACGAGCAGCCCGGCGGACGGAATCGACACGGCAAGAATCGTGCACGACGTTGGGCAGCAAGCCCATGATGACGAATTCCGTCGTGCCGATGGCGAATGCGCTGGTCGCCAGCGCGAGAAGGTGAAGAGGCATGATGACTCCGGAAGCGAGGCAGATTCAGAAACGCGCGGTCACGAACTCGACGACCACGCCCGGCGCGAGCCGCACGAAAAGCTGGCGTTCGCGCGCGAGCGGCACTTCGGCGAGCTGGTACGCATAGCCGTGGCAATCGAGCCGGCCGAGCAGCGCGGACCATTCGGCCGCGTCATCGATACGCAGCGCAACATGGTCGATGCGCGTTGCGTTCGGCTGATCGTCGGACACGGCGCCGCCCGCCGCAATCAGATGCATCACCGGCCGGCCGCCGAGATAGAGCCAGTACCCGCCGACGCCGAACAGTTGACGCGGGCCGACCTGCATGCCGGCGACATCGACGAAAAAGCGCATCGGTGTCGGGCGCGACGAGCGTGACGTGATCAAGTTGCATGGGATCAGCACGCGGGAAAGTGAACACTGGACGCCATTCTGCGTTCGCGGCGACCGATTGAGAATTGGTCTAGTCTTTGAATCATTCTCAAAGGGGATTTGAAAATGACGATGGATCGATTGGACGATATGCGCCTGTTAGCCGAGGCGGCGGCGCGCGCGTCTGCTCAAGCTGGGGAAGGCGCTACATGCGCTGCTGTTCGAACGCACGACGCGCCAGCTTCGTCTGACCGACGAGGGGCGTCTGTATCTCCAGCATTGCCGCGTCGCGCTGCAGGCCATCGACGATGCCGAAGCCGCGCTGCAAGCCGGCCAGAACGTGGTGCGCGGCAAGGTGCGCATTTCCGCGACGTCGGAATTCGGCCGCACCCGGCTGTTGGACTAGCTCAACGCGTTCAGCGAACTGCATCCGGAAGTGTGCTTCGCGCTGACGCTATCGGATTCAGTGTCGAATCTGCTGCTGGAGGACATCGATCTGGCGATTCGCTTCGGCGCGCCGCCGGACAGCGGGCTCGCGCCGAATCGCCGTGTGCTGTGCGCGTCGCCGGAGTATTTGGAGAGAAAAGGCGTGCCTAAAAAGCCAGCCGATCTGATCGACCACGATTTCGTCGTGTCCGTCACCTCGAGCGGTCCGCTCAACGAACTGGACTTTGTGCGCGGCGAGGAGCGCTACACGTTCACGATGCCGCTCGCCGGCGCGTGGGAATCCAACGACGGCGCGGATGACCCACGCGTGGGCGCTCGCGGGCCAAGGTATCGCGCACAAGTCGATCTGGGATATCGCCGCCGACGTGCGCACCGGCAAGCTGCGCATGGTGCTGCCCGACTGGTGCACGCACGAAGCCGCCGTCCACGCGCTGTTCCACGCGAACCGCTACATGACGCCACGCGTGTGCACATTGCTCGACTATCTGGTCGAGCGTTTCGAAAAAACCACGCGCGAGCTGCTGGGCGATCTCGCCTATCCACCGGACCGCGCGCCTGGCCAAGTCCCGCGAGCGTAAGGAATGGTCTCCGGAGCTATAATATGCGGGTAAATTACAGTAAAAATCGGTGCAGATCCGTGCAAAAGCGCGGCAAAACCAGCGCCGCGAACCCCTTTTCACCCTCTTTTGAAAACGCCCCAGGTTAACCACTGCGACCGGCGACGATTCATGACCAAGAAAGTTTATGTAAAGACTTTCGGCTGCCAGATGAACGAGTACGACTTCGACAAGATGGTCGACGTGCTCGGCGCAGCGGAAGGACTCGTCAAGACGGCCCCCCCCGAAGACGCGGAGGTCATTCTGTTCAACACGTGCTCGGTGCGCGAAAAGGCCCAGGAGAAAGTGTTCTCCGATCTCGGCCGCGTGCGCGAACTGAAGGAAGCGAACCCGAATCTGCTGATCGGCGTCGGCGGCTGCGTGGCCAGCCAGGAAGGCTCATCGATCGTCGCGCGCGCCGTATCTGGTGTTCGGTCCGCAGACGCTGCATCGCCTGCCGCAGATGATCGATCAACGCCGCGCGAGCGACCGTCCGCAAGTCGACATCACGTTTCCGGAAATCGAGAAGTTCGATCACCTGCCGCCCGCGCGCGTCGACGGTCCGAGCGCGTTCGTGTCGATCATGGAAGGCTGCTCAAAGTATTGCGCTACTGCGTCGTGCCCTACACGCGCGGCGAGGAAGTGTCGCGCCCGCTAGACGACGTGCTCACCGAAATCGCCGGTCTCGCCGATCAGGGCGTGAGCGAAGTCACGCTGCTCGGCCAGAACGTCAACGCTTATCGCGGGGCGCTGACGCACGGCACGCAAGGGTCCGAACGAGCTCGCGAGACGCACGCAGAACAACCGCGTCGTCAATTTCCCGGCGCCGGCCGAATCGCACGCACGCCTGATCGGCCAGATGATCGACGGTATCCGCATTCGTTGTGCGGCGAGCTGGTGATGGTGGCGGACGCGTCCGCGCTGACCAATTAAAGGATATCCACTTCACTTTGAAGAACTCTCCTACGCAGCATCTGGAATTCACCGCGCCGCGCGACGACAATGCGCAGCTCGCCAACCTCTGCGGCCCGCTCGACGAAAACCTGCGGCAGATCGAGCAGGCGCTCGACGTAACGCTATCGCGCCGCGGTCACAAGATTTCGATTCGCGGGTGCGGCGCCAAAGTCGCGCTCGCGGTGCTCGAGAACTTCTACAACCGCGCGCGCGATCCGATTTCCGTCGACGACATCCAGCTCGCGCTGGTCGGAGCGCGTCACGCGACGCGCCGTGCACGAGACGCGCGCGAGACCAACGGCGAAGAGGGAGAAGTCGATCCGCGTTTTCGCGGCGATCCGGATCATCCGTTCGATGAGCCGAGCGCCACGATCGATCTCGGCGAAGACGAAGATCACGGTCCGAAGCTCTACACGCGCCACGCGGACTTGCGCGGCCGGACGCCGGCCCAGCGCGAATATCTGAAGCAGATCGTCGCGCACGACGTGACTTTCGGCATCGGGCCAGCGGGCACGGGCAAGACCTATCTCGCGGTCGCGTGCGCCGTCGATGCGCTCGAACGCGATCAGGTTAAGCGCATCGTGCTAACGCGTCCGGCGGTGGAAGCCGGCGAGCGGCTCGGCTTTCTCCCCGGCGATCTCGCGCAGAAGGTCGATCCGTATCTGCGTCCGCTTTACGACGCGCTTTACGATCTGCTCGGCTTCGACAAGACCGCGAAGATGTTCGAGCGCCAGATGATCGAAATCGCGCCGCTCGCGTACATGCGTGGGCGCACGCTGAATCACGCGTTCATCATTCTCGACGAGGCGCAAAACACCACGCCCGAGCAGATGAAAATGTTCCTCACGCGTATCGGCTTCGGCTCGAAGGCCGTCGTCACCGGCGACACGACGCAAGTCGACTTGCCGCGCGGTCACAAGAGCGGGCTGATCGAGGCGCAGCACGTGCTGTCGGAAGTGCGCAGCATCGCCATCACGCATTTCACGTCGGCGGACGTGGTGCGGCATCCGCTGGTCGCGCGCATCGTCGAGGCGTATGACGCGCAATCGCAGAAGGACGCCGCGCTCGCCGAAGCCGCGTCGCGCGCCGCCCAGCAATCGCAGAAGCCGGAATGACGACGCCTCGACTCACGCTCACCGTGCAGTTTCCCGCCGCGAAAGCGTACCCGTCGCACAAGCCCATCCTGCCGCGCGCGACGGTGGCGCGCTGGATCAAGGCGTCGCTGTTCGCGGATGCCGAGCTGACCGTGCGCTTCGTCGATGCGGAAGAAGGCCGGATGCTCAATCGCACCTATCGTCAGAAGGATTACGCGACGAACGTGCTGACTTTCGCCTATGCCGAATCGGAGGACGATCCCGTGTCCGGTGACCTGATTCTGTGCTGCCCGGTCGTCGAGCGCGAAGCCACCGAACAGGGCAAGCCGTTGGAGACACATTACGCGCATCTGATCGTCCACGGCACGCTGCACGCGCAAGGCTACGATCACGAAGTCGAAAGCGAGGCGCAAGAGATGGAATCGATAGAGACGGATATCATGCAATCTCTGGGGAATTTCCGATCCGTACGTGCCGATTGTCTGATGTAGGGACTTATTGTCCGGGCGCCGCGTCGAGCCGAGCACCTGCCCGAACGAAAGTCGCCGCCGAACGGTCGAAACTCGATCCGATCCCCTGAACGCGCCGTGAACAACAAGTCATCCGATCCCACGCCCGCCCCTGAACCACCCGCTGACAAAGCGCTTCTGACGCCCTGCACGGCTTATCCGCCGGCGCTCGGCGATTACGCTCTCCTCACCGACGAGGAACTTGCCGCATCGCGCGAGGCGACGCTCGCCTGCTGGGACCGCCGATCCGACCTTTGGCTGTTCGGCTATGGTTCGCTGATCTGGAATCCCGGCCTGCCGACGGTCGAAGCTGTGCGCGGCAAGGTTCACGGCTACCATCGCGGGCTGTATCTGTGGTCGCGCGTGAATCGCGGCACGCCGGAGCAGCCGGGGCTGGTGCTGGCGCTCGATCGCGGCGGCTCGTGCACCGGCATGGCGTTCCGGCTGGCGGGCGAAGGCGCGATTCCGCATCTCGAAGTCTTATGGCGACGCGAAATGGCGATGGCGTCGTATCGGCCCGCGTGGCTGCCCTGCACGCTCGTGGACGGGCGGCGCGTCGGCGCCCTCGCGTTCGTGATGCGGCGCAACGCGAGTTCGTACACCGGCAAGCTCGCCGATCCAATCGTACGCACGGTGCTCGGCTGCGCGAGCGGACGTTACGGCACGACGCTGGACTACGTCAGCCGAACGGTCGAGGCGCTGCGCGAGAGCCGTATGCCGGATCGCGCGCTGGAAGCGCTGCTCAGGCGGTGCAAGGCGCAGAGTGGTGAAACGTGAAGCATCGGCCGGATGGCTAATGGCGGCTGCCAGACACACATCTCGCATATTTTTCGGCTAACGTGTCTTCATCGAGGCGCTAAGCGTCCAAGCACAAAGGTCGCGATAAGTTCGCAAATTGCGAAGTTCGCGTTTTGCAAATATGATCGACTCTGGTCAGGATGAGTGCCTTTCCGCACATGCTGCAGAAGCGATCGATCGTGAAGGAACAGCAGGATGCGGGTGATTTCCAGGAAGGTGCTCGAAGCGTTCATCGATCGGCACCCGACAGCACGGCGTTCCATCCTCGCCTGGTATGGATTGGCAAGTCAGTGTCGAGCCGGTGATCTAAATGACCTCAAGAGGACATTCGCCACGGTCGGTTACGGTTCCGCCGCAGTATTACGTGTGTTCGATGTGGGCGGCAATCATTTTCGTGTGATCGCAGGCATTCACTTCAACCGCCAGATGCTGTTCTTCGCTACGTGCTCACGCGCACGAAGACTACGACCATTGGACTCGGGCAAACAGACGCAAATGAAAGCTCACAGCCATTTGGGACGCGTGCCCGAATTCGCGAAAACCTGGTCGGTGCTGCAGGAACAGGTGTTCCTCAAGCCGATTCGCAGTGACGAGGACTATCGGAAGATGGTCGCGCTCGCCAACGAACTCGCCGATCAACTCGACAGCGAGGAAGGCCCGCTCGCGGACTTGTTCGGCGTCCTCAGCGATCTGATCGAAGTCTGGGAGTCGCATTATCCGGATTTGCCTAAGTCCGAGCCGAAGGACGTGCTGCGCTATCTGCTCGACACGCACGACCTCAAGCAAAAGGATCTGGCCGATATCGCGTCGCCGACCGTTATCAGCGACATCCTTGCCGGGCGCCGCGCGATCAGCAAGAGCGTTGCCAAGGCGCTGGCCGAACGATTCGGCACCGACATGAGCGTATTCGTTTAGATGCAACCCACCGTACCCCTCGCATGCGCGCCGCCCCACGCAGATCGCGTTTTGCCTTGGTGTATGCTTAACTTGGTGTATGCTTAAATTTCTATCAATACGCGCCCGCGAATTACCGGGCGCAACACTATGAACGATCCCTATCCCAGTCGACGCCACACCGAGAAACCCACTGAAAAGCGCTCGCTTCTCGAACGCTTGACCGATTTCATTTCGCACGAACCCGAATCGCGCGACGAGCTGCTCGAAGTGCTGCAGGATGCACACGAACGCCATCTGCTCGACGCCGATTCGCTTTCGATGATCGAAGGCGTCTTTCAGGTGTCCGATCTCTGTGCGCGCGACATCATGATTCCGCGCGCGCAGATGGACGCGATCAACATTGCGGACACGCCCGCCGAATTCATTCCCTTCGTGCTCGAAAAGGCGCACTCGCGCTATCCCGTGTACGAAGGCAATCGCGACAACATCATCGGCATGATGCTCGCGAAAGACCTGCTGCGCTATTACGCCGAAGAGGAATTCGACGTACGCGGCATGCTGCGCCCCGCCATGTTCATTCCGGAGTCGAAGCGCTTGAACGTGCTGCTGCACGACTTACGCGTGAACCGCAATCACATCGCGATCGTCGTCGACGAATACGGCGGCGTCGCGGGGCTTATCACCATCGAGGACGTGCTCGAGCAGATCGTCGGCGATATCGAGGACGAATACGACTTCGACGAAGAAGCCGGCAATATCATCGCGACGCCCGACGGCAAGTATCGCGTGCGCGCGCTGACGGGCATCGAGCAGTTCAACGAGGAATTCGGCACCGATTTCTCCGACGACGAAGTCGATACCATCGGCGGACTCGTCACGCATCGCTTCGGACACGTGCCGCATCGCAGCGAGAAAGTGCGCATCGACGATTTCGTGTTCGAGATCCTGCGCGGCGATGCGCGGCAGATTCACGTGCTGCTCGTGCGACACGCGCCGAATCTCGCGCAGCAGCATCGCATCGACGACGAGAACGAACTGCGCGACTGAAGCTCGCATCGAAATCGCCGACGCATAACCTGAACGCGCTTTCCGAAGCGCGTTCGCATTTCTCGCCAGCCATCGTCATTCAACTGCTTTAAGCTTCCACACCATCCTTCCCGCCGACAGTTCGCTCCATGGCCGATTCATCGTTTCGCCTGTTCAACCGCCGCCGCAGCGCGTCCGTCACTGCCGCCGCGCCGCGCGCGCTGCCGTTCTGGCATTACCTCGTCGCGGCCGTGTTCGGCGCGGCCAACACCCTGTCCTTCGCGCCGACGCCGCACGGCGGGTGGCTCGAACTCGTCATCTTCGCGCTGTTCTTCGCGTGGCTGTCGCGCACCAACGGCTGGCGCGCCGCCGCCGCAACTGGTTGGGCCTTCGGCTTCGGCAACTTCGTGACGGGCGTTTGGTGGCTGTACGTCAGCATGCACGATTTCGGCAGCATGGCCGCGCCGCTCGCCGCTGCCTCCGTCGCGCTGTTCTCGCTCTATCTCGCGGTATATCCGGCGCTGGCGGGCGCGGTGTGGCCACTGGTCGCGGGCCGCGCCCACTACGGCGATGAAGACGCCGCCACCGTCCGCGACATCGAAGCCGCGCCGCGTTACGCGCCGACCTGGCACGGCGCGTTCGTGTTCGCCAGCGCGTGGGCGCTCGGGGAATGGCTGCGCGGACTCGTGTTCACCGGTTTTCCGTGGCTTTCCAGCGGCTATGCGCAGGTCGACGGGCCACTGTCGGGCTTCGGGTCGGTCGTCGGCGTGTACGGCGTGGGCTGGGTGCTCGCGCCCGTCGCCGCACTGATCGTGCAGGCAATCTTCGCGCTTCGCCGCAGCGGCTTCGGTGCTCGTGCGTTCGCGCCCGCCATCCTGGCGCTCGTCCTGATCGCAAGCGGCGCGCTACTTTCGCTCGTGCAATGGACGACGCCTGCCAATGCACCGCTCACTGTGCGACTTCTTCAGGGCAACGTGAAGCAGGAAATGAAGTTCGAGCAATCGGGCATCGCGGAATCGCTTGCGCTGTATCGGCAGCTCATCACCGAGAAGCCGGCCGATCTGATCGTCACGCCTGAAACCGCCCTGCCGATTCTTGCCGTGCAGACGCCACCGGATTTCGCCAACGCGATTCGCAGCTTCGCGAACCGCACCGGCTCGTCGATCCTGTTCGGCGCGATCGGTGTGACGATGCTGCCCAACGGCGGTGCGACCGATTACACCAATAGTCTTTTCGGCATCACGCCCGGCGTGAACGATGTGTATCGCTACGACAAGCATCATCTCGTGCCCTTCGGCGAGTTCGTGCCGCTCGGTTTCCACTGGTTCGTGCACCTGATGGGCATTCCGCTCGGCGATCTCGCGCGCGATCCCATCGCGCAGAAATCGTTCTTCGTGAAGAATCAGCCGATCGCGGTCAACATCTGCTACGAGGATATTTTCGGCGAAGAGATCGCGCGCACCATTCGCGATCAGGACACGCCGGCGGGCATTCTGGTCAATTCGACGAATCTCGCGTGGTTCGGCAATACGATTGCGCTCGATCAGCATTTGCAGATTGCGCGGATGCGTTCCATCGAAACCGGCCGGCCGATGCTGCGCGCGACCAATACGGGCATGACGACCTTCATCGCGGCGAACGGCGATGTCGTGTCGAAACTGCCGACGTTAACCACCGGCGTGCTCGAAGCGCGCGTGCATGGGACGTCCGGCGCCACGCTTTATGTGACGAGCGGGAATATGACGGTAATCGCGGTGTCGCTACTGTTGCTGGCGTTCGGGTTTGCGTTTGCGCCGGTACGCCGGCGGTCGTAGTCGAAGTAGGAAATCGAGCCGCCGGGCGCTCGAGGAGAAATCGCGCAACTCCGCTCGGGGCGGCGTCGCGCGCGGCTGATGCTGGGGCACAGTAGCATGCGAACTTCGCGCGCTACGCCGCCCGCGGTTCACAACTCAGGCTTAGTGTTGCGAAGCAACGAGCATGTTGTGGGAATCGTTCATTGCTTGCGCGCTGAACAACGAACCCACGGCCGCGCCTTCCGGCGGCTTGCCCGCGGCAACGAGCCCGGCGACCTGCGTATTTGCCACAGCGCTCAACGAACCGCCCCAAGTCGCCTCGGGTATGGCCGCACGTCAGCCGTGAGATCGCTCACGGCCTCTGACTCCTTTTCAAAGCGTATCCCCCGGCGTGAGCCGTCCGAGTTTCGCTCCCAGATCGAATCTCGCATTGCTCCAGTCCGCCAGCGCCCGGACGCGCCGCTGCTTCGCGCTAGCAAAGGCGGCCTGCGTGTTCATCAATTTGAGAATGCCGCCGACACCGCGCAGATAGCGTTGCTGCGCGGCCTCGAAGCGCGACGTGAGAAGAAGATTCGTGCTGTATTCGACACTCTGCGTGGCGGTGTCGAGCGCGTAGTAGCTCTTCCACACATCCAGCGCGACTTTGCGCCGTGCGTCGTCGAGCAGAACCTGCTGACGCTCTGCCTGCGCCAGGTCTGATAGTGGCGGCCGAAACCCTCGAACAGGGGAATGCTGGCCTGCACGCCAATATACGCGTCATGCCCGTCGACGGATAGCTGGGCAGGCCGAGTCCGGCGTTCTGCGGCTGATTGTCCAGCGTATGTTTCGCGACCAACCAGGCTGAGACTCGGCAGGCCTTGTGCGCGTCTGCGCGACCTTGGCCAACGCTGCTTCGTATTGCGCCTGAGCCGCGCGCACAGCGGGATGCGTGTCCTTCACATCGGCGATCAGTTCGGCCACGGACTCCTTGAACGCGCTGACCGAGCCGCCGTTTCCGGCATCCGCCGGCAGTTCCAGTGAGCTGGGACGGGTCGAGGCCCATTGCCGAACAGAGCGCGCCCAGCGCCGACTGTGCGTCGCCCTGGGCCTTGGCAAGATCGAACATCGCTTACTCGTTGGGTTTCGGCCTGGAGCGCATCGGACACGGGCACGATGCCGCAATCCACACGCGCCTGCGCCGCCGCCATGCTCTCCCACGTCAGTCGCTCGTTCTCACGCGCCGCGTCGAGTGCGCCGATCGCGGCTTTTGTGCATCGTAGTAGCTTTTCGCGGCATCCGCGAAGACGGTCTGCAGGGCCGCGTCCTGGGAAGCGCGCGCGGCGGCGAGCGGCATCCGGGCGCTATCGAGCGCTGCCGAGCAGCTGCCGAAGTCGAACAGAACCCAACTCAGCGAGACGCTTTTGGAATTGACCGTCGAGGTGTAGTTCGGACCGAGCGTCGGCTGATCGTGCACGTCGATGACGGATTGCTGACGTGCACCTTGCAGGTTCGCCGACCGAGATAGTGGGCAGATACGCAGCGCGCGCCACGCCCACGCCGGCGACTTGCGCCTTCACCATGGCCCACGCGGTCCGGGTCTGGGAACTGCTACACAGCGCGCGCTCGACCACCTCGGCCAACTGCAGCGGGCACTTCGGCGCGCCGAACTCACATGTCGCGCCCGTGGTTGCCATGGCACCCGCGGCCATGGCCGGAATATCCTGCTCCGCGCGCAGGATGTCGAAGGCGTGTACGGGTGAGGAGGTGAACAGCATGCCGGTGATCGCGGCCACAGCCAGTTTGGGATGCTTAGCGCTCACGCATGCTCTCCTGTGCGGTCTGCATGAGCGGATCGAGGAAGTGGCCGATCACGCTGCGGCGTCCGGTGCGCACGTCGGCCGTCACCGACATGCCGGGCGTCAATGCGACCCAGCGCCCGCTCACTTTGATGCGATTGGCATCGAGATGGATACGCATCGGAAATGTGAGGCCCAGCTTCTTGTCCTGAACCCCGTTGTTCGACACTTCCGTCACGGTTCCCGTCAAATAGCCGTAACGCGTGTACGGAAACGCCTCGACCTTCACCACTACTTTCTGCCCCACCTCGATGAAGCCGACATCCTTGTTCTGCAATCGCGCCTCGACGCGCAGTGCATCGTCGGGCACGATCTCCAATCAGCGCCTGCGCGGTAGTCACCACGCCGCCCACCGTGTGCACCGACAACTGCTGAACCGTGCTCGCGACGGGAGCCGTCAGGCTCAGCAGCGCCTGCCTCGTCTTCGCCTTGGTCTCGTCGT
>JAQFVJ010000062.1 GCA_029439525.1 Caballeronia sp. BR6202001591004 | reverse complement strand
ACGGCCTCGTGTCGCTTACTTCCTCCCCACCATCTCCTCCGGCTTCACCCACTCGTCGAACTGCTTCTCCGTGACATAACCGAGCGCCAGCGCGGCGGCCTTGAGCGTGGTGCCTTCCTTGTGCGCCTTCTTCGCGATCTGCGCGGCCTTGTCATATCCGATGTGCGGATTCAATGCCGTCACCAGCATCAGCGATTCGTTGAGCAGGCTGTCGATGCGCGTTTCGTTCGGCTCGATGCCCACCGCGCAGTTGTCGTTGAAGCTCGTCGCGCCGTCCGCGAGCAGGCGGACCGATTGCAGCACGTTGTGCGCGATCATCGGCCGGAACACGTTCAGCTCGAAGTTGCCGCTTGCGCCGCCGAAGTTCACCGCGACATCGTTGCCGAACACCTGACAGCAGAGCATCGTGACGGCCTCGGACTGTGTCGGGTTGACCTTGCCCGGCATGATCGAGCTGCCCGGTTCGTTCTCCGGCATTGACAGTTCGCCGAGACCGCAGCGCGGGCCGCTCGCGAGCCAGCGGATGTCGTTGGCGATCTTCATCACGCCGGCGGCGACGGTTTTCAGCGCGCCGTGCGCGGCGACGAGCGCATCGGCCGCCGCCATCACCTCGAACTTGTTCGGCGCGGTTTCGAAGGGCAGGCCGGTGAGCTTGCCGATCGCCGTGGCCACCTTGGTCGCGAATTCCGGATGCGCGTTCAGACCGGTGCCGACCGCTGTGCCGCCCTGCGCGAGCTGATACAGATGCGGCAGCGTCGCCTCGACGTGCCGGATGCCCTGATCGAGCTGCGCAACGTAGCCTGAAAACTCCTGACCGAGCGTGAGCGGCGTCGCGTCCTGTAAATGCGTGCGGCCGATCTTCACGATCTTGTCGAACGCTTTCGCCTTCTTCTCGAGCGTATCGCGTAGCGTCTTAAGCGACGGCACCAGATGCCTGACGATCGCCACCGCCGCCGCGACGTGCATCGCTGTCGGAAACACGTCGTTGGAGGATTGCCCGCGGTTCACGTCGTCGTTCGGATGCACGACGCGCTCTTCACCGCGCGGACCGCCGAGCAGCTCGCTCGCGAGATTGGCGATCACTTCGTTCAGGTTCATGTTGGTCTGCGTGCCCGAACCGGTCTGCCACACGGCGAGCGGGAATTCATCCGGATGCTTGCCGTCGATGATCTCCTTCGCGGCATCCATGATTGCGCGGGCCTTTTTCGCGTCGAGCATCTTGAGGCCTTCGTTGACCTCGGCGGCGGCGTATTTGACGATCGTGGGCGCGGTGATGAGTTCCGGCGACTGCTTTTCCGTCGAAATTCTGAAGTTCTGCAACGAGCGCTGCGTCTGCGCGCCCCACAGCTTGTCGTTCGGCACGGCGATCTCGCCGAACGTGTCCTTTTCCATCCGTACGTTGCCTTGTGCTTCCTTTGCTTCCTTTGACATGGCCTGAGTCCTTTCGAAGTTGAACGTGACGCGCGCGTGCTGCCTGTTTCGTGCGGCGTCAGAGCTACTTGTCGACGGGCAGGATCGTGAAGAGGCCCGTGATCACGCTGCGATAGAAGTCGGCCTCGGGATCGTAGTCGTAGGTGACGGTCGCGCCGTTTTTCTCGGTTGTCCATACGAGGCCGGATTGCGGTGCGCCGGTGCGCCTGAGCGACGCCATCACCGCCGCGCTCGCGAGTTCGACGCGCCAGCTCGGCGAACTCGCGCGGTTGAACAGCCCGGCGGACTGTTCCGCGATCGGCTTGCTGTGGATCACGAGCGCGAGCTCGGTATTGAGCATCGCCAAGCGCGGATCGAAATTCATCGAGCTGATCACGAGGATACTCCGATCGATCACATACGCCTTGGCATGCAGGCTCGCGTGCGATTTCGAACCGAACAGGCCGGCGCGGTCGGGCGGCCTTCGCCCTGAGTTTGCATCGGCTTGAATTCGTACAGTTCGACGCCCTCGCGCAGCAGCGGAATGCGATACGGCGCATAACCTGCCTGCACGGCGACGGCGACGGCGATGGCATCGGTGGCGGCGAGCGAGTTGGTCAGCACGGCGACGCACACATCCCGCTTCGTCAGGTCGCCGGGCGCCTGCACGCCTTTGTCGTGCGGCACGAAATACGGCGACAGGATCAGAAATTCATGCTGCGCGTCCTGATAAGCGCGGCTAAGCGATCCATCGGCGGGCTTTTGTAGTCGCCGCGCGGATTCGAAATCTTCGATGGCGAATCGGCCCAGAATTTGGTCGGCGCTCACGTCAGGCTGAGTTCCTCGCGCGAAATCTGCTGCGCGAGCGGCGTTGCGTTGAGCGGCTTGGCGTTCAGCGGATCGGCCTGGGCGCGCCTGTGCACGCGCAGGTCGTCGCGAGTCTTGCTTGTCGAGTTCGCCGGCGTCGAACTTCTGCTTGTTGAGCACGCGCAGCGGATAACTGATGGAACTGTTCCAGTACTCGTCGAAGCTCGCAGAGATTTTCTGCGTCACGGGACTGGCGGCGAACACGTCGAGATCGCGGAATTGCAGCGTCGGGCTGGCGCTGAAGTACTCGTCGCCGAGATTGCGTCCGCCGCCGATGGGGCGATCTGGGTTATCCGCGATCATCGCCTTGTTGTGCATGCGGCGCGTGGAGTGATCGACGTTCGAGAAGATGTTCTGCGTGCGCTCGGAAAAGCCCCGCTGGGTGCTGCCGAACGGATTGAACACGCAGATTTCGATGTTCTGATGCGTGTTCAGCGCCGCCATGATGCGATCGATGTCCTTGAAGTTCAGATCGTCGACGAGCATACGCACGCGCACGTCGCGATCCGCCGCATAGAGCGCGGCGCCGAGCAGCAGCTTGCGGGAGTTGTCCTCGTTGGCGAGGTAGTACTGCATGTCGAGCGTTTTCGTCGCGGCGCGGGCGAGGGCGATGCGGGCTTGCAGCGCATCGGTGCCGGTCGACAGTAGGCGCACACCGGAGTCGCCCGGGTGCTTTTGTTCCAGCGGCTCGAGCGCATTGGCGAGTGGCGTGGATTCGGTCGCGGGCAGCGCGTGCGTGATGTCGCGATCGAACGCGGTCGCGGGCGGGTCGCGCAGGCGGCCAGTATGCCGAGCGTCGCGCTGAGCATCAGATTGCGCGCACGGCGCAGGATGGTGGTTCCCCGGCTGTTCAGCACGTCGAGTCCTCTTTTAATAATTGTAGGCGATTCGAGCGTCGCAAGCGCGGCGGCGCGTGGTTTCGCAGTTCGTGCTGTGTAACAAATTGCGTTCTTGGCAGGTAATTGCGTCGAAATTATTCGATGGGACTTTGCGGTGTGCGTCGTACTCGGCTACGCAGGACGAAAAAAAGCCCGCCGTGCCTGGCGGGCTGGAACCCCTGTCAATGGAGTCTCAAGGAGGTTCATGCTATCGGACGCCTTCAGGCGCGACGAATAAGCACTTGTTGCTTTGTATTTCGACACGCGGGTTTCTAACGCTCAAACCTTCGCGGCAGCCGCGTCGCTATCGGGCGCGACGCCGGTCTCCACCAGCCGTTTGCTGATGCGATGAAACCGCAAGGTCATCAGCACGGCGACGCTGGCCAGCCCCGCCGCCAGTCCCCACCACAAGCCCTTGGCGCCCAGTTCGAAGTGAAAGGCAAGCACGTATCCGGTGGGAAAGCCGACGCCCCAGTAGCCGAAGGCAGCGGCGAGCATCGGCACACGCGTGTCCTTGAGTCCCCGCAGACAGCCGGAGCCGACGGTCTGCATCCCGTCGACGATCTGAAACACCGCTGCGACGCCGAGCAATGATGCCGCCATCGCGACCGTATGGGCATTCGCGGAATCGTCGAGATGGAGATAAAGCCCGACGATCGCATGCGGCACGGTAATCAGCACGAGGCCCGAGCACATCATGAAGCCCACGCCGAGCGCCAGCGCGACGAACCCCGCATGCCGTGCCGCGACCGGCACGCCCGCGCCAACCCAGTAGCCGACGCGCACATTCGCCGCCTGACCGATCGCGAGCGGCACCATGAACGCCACCGACGCCACGTTCAGCGCGATCTGGTGTGCCGCCAAGGGCGCTTCGCCAAGCAGGCCGACCATCATGCCGGTCGCGAGAAACAAGGTCGATTCGACGCCGTAGGTGATCGCGACCGGCCAGCCGATGCCGAACAGTTCGCCCATCAATGGCCAGTGCGGACGCGCGCGCAACACGAAGTGCCGGTAACGCGGCCGCAGATGCAGGAATGCGACGAGCGCGAGCGCGGTGAGCCAGACCGTCACGCAGGTCGCCATCGCCGAACCGAGGAAGCCTTCGCGCGGCAGGCCGTATGCGCCGTGGATCAGCCCGTAGTTGAGAAAGCCGTTGACGAACACGCCGGCGATCGACACCCACAAGAGCCGTCGTGCCGCGCCGATCGCCGGCAAAAACGCGCGCATCATGCCGACGCCGATCAGGCTGCCCGGCGTGCCCCAGCGCAGCACCGCGCAATATTCGCCGACGTTCTTCGCAAGCAGCGCGGGTTCGTGGAATGCGAGCAGGATCGCTTCAGCATAGCTCAACAGCGCGAACGCCGGGATCGCGAGCAGCAGAGACAGCACGAAGCCCGTCCAGTAGATGCGCGGCACGCGATCGTCCGCATTCGCGCCGCGCGCATGCGCGACCGATACGCTTACCGACGTCAGCACGCCCTGCAGCAGCGTCACGACGATGAAGAACAGGTTCGCGCCGAGACCGCCGGCTGCGAGCGCGTCGGGGCCGAGCGAGCCAAGCAGGATGGTGTCGGTGACGCCCATCGCCATTTGCGATAGTTGCGCGATGGCCAGCGGCGTGGCGAGGCGGGCTGTGTCGACGGCATGACGCGACAGCGTCGGCGGTCCGAGATGAGTACGCGCGGCGCGCGTGAATGGCGGTTGCATGATTGAAAACGGAATGATGAAAGCGGCATCCGGCCTCGATGACCGATGCCGCGTCGATCCCGCGCGGATGTCCTGCGCTGAAACCTGATCGAAAGTCGTCTAGCTTATTGCCTCGCGCGCGGCGTGTCGATGACGCGCGGGCTTATCGTTGGAATTCGGCAAGGTCGTGACGCGCGTGCGCAAGGCGTCATTCGGGCGCGCGTACGCGGATGGTCTGCCCGTCGAGCTGAACCTTCTGGCCCGCGCGGATCGCGGTCTTGCGCATTTCGACCTTGCCGTCCACGGTGACATTGCCCATTACGACACGCGCTTTCGCCGAGCCGCCGCTATCCGCGAGACCCATCAGCTTGAGCAGATTGTGCAGTTCTGTGCAGTTCGATGTAGTTGCCCGTAAGCGTGAATTGAAGTGGCGGCATGACGGATGTGGCCTGAAACAAGGGCAAAACGTTGAACGAAGGCGGCCATGATAAACCAGCGCCGGACATGTGGCTATGCTAAAGCATCGCAGACCGTACATGGCGTGCGAAAGCGAAGTGTTACCGGCTTTTCGGCGAAATGTAGCCAAGTGAACCCGCCGGTAACAATGACTGGTTTTCGCGAACTCGCTCGAACGCCGTTCGGTCAGACCGTTTGATCGATGCAGCTTCGGTCATTTTCTTCCAGTCGAAAAAGCCGTGCGCTCTCGTCGTTATAGGGCCGCAGGCGCGAACTAAAGAGAAGGACTCGCACATGACATGAATACGGCTCGAATTCTGATGATCGGCTCCGCTATCGCGGCATTCAGCGTAACGGGCATAAGCGGCGCATATGCCCAAACCACGCAGCCGATGCAGCCGCAAACCATGCAACCGCAGACCATGCAGCCGACCGAGGGCACGCCCGGCGTGATGCCGCAGCCGCAGACCATGGTCGCGCCCGCGCCGACCGATCCGCTCGTTCAGAAGCGCAACGCCAACGCGCAGGCGAACGCGGAGTACAGCGCATCGAAGAAGGCATCGAAGGGCGAGCTGAAGGCGCAGAACCAGCAGGCCAAGGCGCAATAAATACAAGGAGCAGGTGAAGAACGCCAAGATCAACCGCAAGGCCGACAAGGACGCCGCCAAGGCCGAACTGAACGCGACCGAAGGCCCGGCGCCAGAAGGACACTGGCCTGCAGCACTAAGCGGCATCGGCCCATAAAAAAAGAGAATCTCATGAAGCGTAAAACTCACGTATTGCTGGCCGCGCTGATTGCGGGCGCGTTGACGAGCGCGGGCGCCGTGTCGTATGCGCAGACCACGAGCGATGCCGATGAGCAAGGCCGATCAGAAGGCCGCAAGAAGCAGTCCGATGCCGATAAAAAGGCCGCGGTCGCTCAGGCGAAGGCCGACAAGAAGAAAACGGAAGCGCAATCGGACGCGAACGAAGCCGCCGCCGACGCGAAGGTGAAGAAAGCGAGGAAGGTTGAATAAGCCCTTCGCTGGAAGTTCGAACGGCCCGACCGGCGTACGCGCCGATCGGGCCGTTTTAGTTTTCGCGACCTGCTTATAAAGGGCCAAAACTTGCGCGAAGACAAGCACTTGCACGCAAAGCTTGTATGGATATACAGTATGCGTCACTCCAATCCGACGCAGCCTCTTCGTCCTCGTGCTCACGCTTCCCGACACCGCCGCCGATTCATCCCGCCCATACCGATCCTGCCGCAGCGGCCTATCTCGCGAAGCTTAACGATGCGCAACGCCGCGCCGTCGAGTCCGGTGTCGATGAACCGGGGCGCGGTGGCCCACTGCTCGTCATCGCGGGCACGGGGTCGGGCAAGACCAATTACGCTCGCGCACCGTGTCGCGCATTTGCTGGTGAAGGGCGCGGACCCGCATCGCATTCTGCTGCTGACGTTTTCGCGGCGCGCCGCGCTCGAAATGACGCGTCGTGTGACGCGCATCGCGATCAACGCGCTCAGCAGCAAGAGCGCCATTGCGCACGGTCTGACGTGGTCGGGCACGTTTTCCATAGCATCGGCCGTGACTACTGCGCGATTACGCCGATCTCGTCGGTCTCGCGCCGTCGTTCACCATCAACGATTGCGAAGACTCCGCCGATCTGATGAACCTCGTGCGTCACGAACTCGGCCTGTCGTCGAAGAAAAAGCGCTTTCCCGCAAAGTCCACGTGCTTCGCGATCTCTATTCGCGCGTCGTCAACACCGGCGCGTCGCTGGCCACGGTGCTCGATCAGCCGTTTCGTGGTGCCGCGAGTGGGAAGCCGATCTCAAGCGCCTGTTTGCCGCTTACGTCAACGCCAAGCAGGCGCACGTCCTCGATTACGACGATCTGCTGCTCTCTACTGGTCGCATCTCGCCGCCGAGCTGAGTATTGCGGCCGACTTGTCGAGCCGCTTCGACCACGTGCTCATCGAGAGTATCAGGACACCAATCGCCTGCGGGCCACCATCCTGCTCGCGATGAAACCGGACGGACGCGGCCTCACCGTCGTCGGCGACGGACGATGCACAGTCCATCTATTCGTTCCGCGGTGCGACGGTGCGCAATATCCTCGATTTTCCGCAGCCTTTCTCACCGAACTCACGCTCGATCCGCCGATGCGACCAGCGACGAATCCGGCGTGCCGATGCTCGACGAGGATTATCTGATTCTCTAGACCATCCATTCGGCGAAGGGTTAGGAATGGCGCAACGTGTTCGTGCTGATCGGCGTGGACGGCTGCATTCCGTCCGATCTCGGTACGGGCAGCGACGAGGAAATCGACGAGGAGCGCCGTCTCTTATACGTGGCGATGACGCACGCGAAAGAGGACCTGCACATCATCACGCCGCAGCGTTTCTACGTGCACAACCAGACGCATCTGGACGATCGCCACGTGTGGGCGCAGCGCACGCGTTTCATTACGCAGCAGTTGATGGGGCAATTCGAAGCGGCGGCATCCGCTGATGAGCCCGCCGTGCCGACAGCGGCGGGTCTGGCGGCGGCCGCGAAAGCGAAGATCGATATTGCGGCGCGCCTGAAGGGGGTGTGGGACTGAACGCTTGTGGCCCGGCGTTTAGCGCGGCGCGCGAGACGCCTTCATGCGCGGCGCGGGCGAAGTGTTCCGCAACCAAGCCGGCGAAGCGCGTGGAAGCCGTCGTAGGGCTCGTCGATGAACAATTCCGGACGCAGCGAGCGCATGTATTCCATCACCTGCTGCGCTTCCTGCTTCTAGATCGAGCCGAAGTGGATGCCGAGCCGCAGCAGGCAGCGCAATTCACCGAGCTTCGCGCGCGCGTTGGAATCGACGCTGTTCTCCACCGCGATCTTCGTTTCATGCACGCGCTGACGCAACAAATCAGCGATGCGCCACGCGAGCGTGTGCATCCGCGCTTCCACGTCGCGGATGTCTTCTGCGGCGGACTTGATCTGCGAGGCGAGGGCATCGATTTGCGACGCATCGCCCTTCGCCTCGGTGAGGATGGCCGTCGCCAGTGCGCGCGACGCGTTGACGAGATCCTCGGCGGTCCGGTCGGGCCGGATCGCGAACGCGAAGCCGTGTTTGGCGGCCTGGCGGATCAGAATCTCGCCCACTTCCGGAAATTCCTTGTCGAGCGCGCGCTTGGCCCACGCCTACTGGCCGTGGGTGAGCATGCGCTGCACCGCCTGCTCCGTGAGCGGTGTCGGATTGTCCAGCAGCTTCGCGCGAAGAAAATCCTTGAACGATGGCGTGATGAAATGCGGGTCGAGCTTGAGAGAGACGCATGAACGTCTCGTAATCTCGCTGCAACGACGCCACGGTTTCTTCGCGTAACGAAAGGGTGATTTGACGCATCTTGGTTTCCGGTTTCGCGCTCTTCGGGGCGCGAATTGATGTCGGCGTCTGTTCTGTCGACGGAGTCCGTTCGTTACAGATATCGGCGGCGCAGACGGGAACTTGAGCGGAGTTTGAAAGCAGAACGTTTGCGGACCGGCGAGCGACTTTAGAAGCGCGCGCCTGCGACCGTTTGGAGCCTTATCTCAGCACCGCGAACTGCCAGACGAGAACACTGCGAGCGACATGAGCTGGCCGTGCCACAAGGTGAGCGGACTGGCGGTGACTAGCGTGCCGAAAATCACGCCGAAGGGCGCGGCGCCGACCATCATCGGAATGGTGTCGCGGGCGCTGGCGGCGAATTCGCGCCAGGCGTGCCGGCGGGTCGAGTAGCTGGGCGATGCGTTCAAGATTTCCTCCTATGTTCCGGAGGATAAGCGGGATGCGGCGCGATGCGCTTGTATGTTCTTGCGCTTCGCCCAATGTAACGTAACGAGATGCTTTTAGCGTCCAGGCGGCACACCGAACGCCCGTTTGAAATGCCGCGTGAAGTGGCTCTGATCGGTGAAGCCGCTCGCCGCCGCGACTTCCGTCACCGATGTGCCCGCGCGCAGCGCTGGCAGCGCCCGCACGATGCGCAACTTGATTGCGCCACGCATGCGGCGCGAGGCCGGTTTCGCGCGTGAAAAGACGCGCGGCGTGAAAGGTCGACAGCCCGACCGTTTGCGCGAGTTCCGCGAGCGTGACGGGCGCGAGCAGATCGTCGGCCAGGCGGGATTTCATGGTTTCGACGCGCTTTGCATCGCCGGCGAGCGGATCGACATGGGCGTCCGTTTCCGCTTCGAACGTGTGGTGCGCGATCACGAGCCATCGCGCGAGGTTCGCATCGTGGATCGCGCCGGCCGGGAACCACGGCGAGCTCGCGGCGCTGCCGCACACTTCGCGCGCCATTTCCTCGACGAACGGCACCGGCAGATAGAATACGCGATACCGCCAGCCGAAATCCATGGCCCGCGCGTCCGTATGCAGCTCGCCGGGATTGATCACCGGCACGCTGCCGGCTTCCGCGACGTGATGCCCGCAGTCATAACATTCCGCGCTCGCCTCGATGACGGGCACCGCCGTATACGTGTCGTGCCAGTGCGGCGTGAAGAACTCGTGGTCGTAGTACTCGGCAGTGACCATGTCCGCGCCGGGCAGAAGCGGCGCGCGCCAGTAGCGTGCGACATTGCGGAAACGGGCGGCGTTCTTCATGGCTCGGTCGTCGGGCGTTGGCAGAGGTGGGAATCGTCCAGTCTACAACGTTGTCACTTGACGGGGACGTCGTGCCTCCGGGCATCGGCACGGCGGTCACGCTGTTCTTCGGGCAGCCGGTCGCGATGCGGTCGCTGTAGGTGAGATAGACGAGCGTATTGCGTTTGGGGTCGACGATGCGCACGACATGCAGCGTCTTGAAGATGAACGACATCTTCTCGGATGGTTGCTCGGCGTACTGGTGGTGGTCCTCGTGATCCTTTATCTGATTTTCCACTGATCCAAGTGGGCGTCGAACGGAAGCCAAATTCAAATGGAAATACCAAGGGCGTCGATATAATACGACGCCCTTTCTCTTTTCCGAAGGATTCCGATGAAACGCCCTCCTGCCTACGCTGCATTCGTTGCATCGCTCGTCACGCTCGTCGTCGCGTCCTTCGGCGCGGGTTTCGCGCACGCGGAAGAGATCGCGAGCGTCAATACCAACTTTCGCTTTACCGGTTCGGACCGCATAACGGTCGAGGCGTATGACGAGTCATCGTGTTGGTCGTTGGTCGCAAATGAGCTGGTTTGACACGGCCAAGCCATCTCTTTAAAATCGTGATCAGACCAAGCTTACCAAAAGCAACTGCTGGCGCCCCGTATCCGGATCCCATGAAAGTTGCCCTGTTCGTCCCCTGTTTCATCGATGCGTTTTATTCCCGGGTCGGCATCGCCATGCTCGGATTGCTCGAGCGGCTGGGGCTGGACGACTATCCGCAAGAGCGACCTGCTGCGGCCAGCCGATGGGCAATAGCGGCGCGCACAAGGACGCGGCCGGCGCCGAGCGCGTATTTGCGCGCAACTTCGCGGATTACGACTACATCGTCGGACCATCGGCGAGTTGCACGCATCACGTGCGCGAGCATTTCACGGCGATCGAGCAAACTCGCGAGGTGCAGAAAGTCCGGCAAAGCACGTATGAGCTCGTCGAATTCCTGCACGACGTGCTGAAAGTGCGCGAGTTTCCGTGGGCCGAGTTTCCGCATCGCGTCGGGCTGCACAACAGTTGCAGCGCGGTGCGGCATCTGCGCGAGACATCGAATTCGGAGGTCGCGGTGACGCCGTATTCCAAGCCGCGTGCGTTGCTCGAAGGCGTGAAGGCATCGAATTTGTGTCGCCCGCGCGGCCCGACGAATGCTGCAGCTTCGGCGGCACGTTTTCCGTTACCGAGGAAGCCGTATCGGTGCGCATGGGATAGGACAAGGTGCGCGATCACGTCGGCGCGCGGGCGCGGAGAGTACATCGTGTCCGGCGACATGTCGTGTCTGATGCATCAGCAGCGCTGCGCCGAGCGCATGAAGATGGAGGTACGCTTCATCCACATCGCGCAGGTTCTGAACGGAGCGCGAGGATGAGCAAACCCGTGAGCAAGACGATACGTATCGATCACGCGAAGGCTGTGGCGCGTTCCTGCAGAAGCCCGATCACGTCGCGTTCCACGACAGGCGTCTGTGGGACTTGCGCTCCAAGCGCGATGCGCAGGCGCATGGCATCCCTGAATGGGAAACGTTGCGCGATCTCTCGGGCATCAAGGAACACACGCTGTCGAATCTCGCGGACTATATCTCGGCCAGTTCGCGGATCAGGCGGAACAGAACGGCGTCGTCGTGCATTTTGCGGCGAACGCGCAGGAGCACAACCAACTCGTCTACCAGTTGATGAGCGAGCGCGGCATGACCACGCTCGTCAAGAGCAAGTCGATGCTCACCGACGAGTGCTACATGCGCGACTATCTCGAGCCGCGCGGCATCACAGTGATGGAAACCGATCTCGGCGAACGCATCCAGCAGCTCGATCATCAGGACCCGAGCCATATGGGGTCGTGCCGACGGTGCACAAGCTGCGTGCGGACGTCGCGGAGCTGTTCGGCAAGACCATTGGCACCGATCCGAAGAATAGCGATATCCACCTATCTCGCGGAAAGCCAGCGCATGAACACGCGGCCGTACTTCGTGCGCGAGAAGACGGCGGGCATGACGGGCTGCAACTTCGCGGTCACGGAGACGGGCACGGTGGTCGTCTGCACGAACGAGGGCAACGCCGATCTGTCGGTGAACGTGCCGCCGCTGCATATCGCGTCGATTGGTATAGAAAAGCTGATTTCGACCATCGCCGATCTCGGCGTTTTCGTGCGGATGCTGTCGCGTAGCGCGCTCGGCTCGCCGATCACGCAGTACACGTCGCACTTCCGCGCGCCGCGGCCGGGCACGGAGATGCACTTCATCCTCGTCGATAACGGGCGTTCCGAGCGTCTGGCGATGGAGGACTTCTGGTTCTCGCTCAAGTGCATCCGCTGCGGCGCGTGCATGAATACGTGTCCGGTGTATCGGAGGAGTGGCAGGCTGTGTCATACGGCGGCATGTACAGCGGACCGATCGGTGCGATCATCAATCCGACCTACGATCTCAAGCGCTACAGCGCGCTGCCGTTCGCCTCGACGATGAACGGCAGTTGCACGAACGTGTGTCCGGTGAAAGTGAACATCCACGAGCAGATCTACAAGTGGCGCGCGGTGATCGCAGAGAAGCACGAAGAGTGCCGTTCGTGAAGCAGGAAGTGCTGAAGATGGCAGGGCGCCTGCTCGCGAGCCCGACGCTATACTGTGCGACGGTGGCGTTGCTCGGGCGGCGCGTTGAAGCGCCTGCCCAACTTCGTACTGTACAACCCGCTCAATTATCTGGGGACGCGGACGCGATCTGCCCGAAGTGCCCACTGAGACTTTCCACGAGTGGTACAAGAAAAAACCGGAGGACCAGCAAATGACGAGTCGCGAAGCGTTCTTATCGAAGATTCGTTCGGCGCAACCCGCCTCGCGTCCGCGTCCCGACGTGCCGGTGTTTCCCGCACTCGAAGGAATCTGCGCGAGCGCTTCACCGCCGCGCTGACGCCGATGGGCGGCACATGCATCGATGCATC
>JAQFVJ010000061.1 GCA_029439525.1 Caballeronia sp. BR6202001591004 | reverse complement strand
GGCCGGTAAGAAGTGGAAAAGCACTCAATCGCGCGACGATGTTGTTCGAGGAAAAGAAAAAAGGCAAATACAAATGCGATGCATGGCCGGTCTGTTCTTGATGTTTGTACGACGCCTGAGAAACATCACACGATATCAGAGCAGCGCCGGCCATCCGGCTACCCCTCATGTCTCGCGCTGCACGCGGTAATCGACAAAACATCGTCCTCGTTGACTGCGCGACAATCTCACCCCTCTTCATTCATTTTGCGCGCGACGGAACACCACTTTAGCGACAACGATCAGGCAAACCAGATGACCTTTTTATGATCGGCACCTTGATAAGAACCGAGCGATTTCGACGCTTGACCACAATGCGTTGGATGAGTGTCATTAAACTACAATGCAGTGCCCGCTCGGAGCAAAGCGAGATGGTCGTTCGCGATTCGAACTTGCGTCAACATGCTGGAGCACACGCTGCAATACTCTCTAGTTCATCCAGAATACCGCTTGGCGCTTCGCGGCGCACCGCGTCCGAAAACTTGATCAGCACGGGGGCGATAGGTCCCATACGTACGTTGTATGCGTCACGCCGGAAGCACTGTGCGTAACCCGTTGCAGTCTCATGCACAATGACTGACTGGACTTTGATATCCGCTTCCCCGTTGCGCATTGGCATCGCCCGCATCACGGTATCGACCAACACGAAGAACACACGCGAAAGCTGCTCGGCGCTGGGTGAGACCGGCAACGAGATCCACCGCTGCGAGTGGTTGCGGCACATCGCGACGTATGCCGGGGTCGTCACATTCCAGAACACGAGAGTATGATCGAACGCGTCGATGATCTCCCGTACCTCCTCTCCCTTTAGCAAACCAAAGTCATAGACCATCTGGCCGTAATCGAGAGCATCGGCCTCAAGGATGATCTCAACGCGGTAGGAATGGCCATGGATAGACCACGCACAACGGTGTGACGACGCATGTCTCACAACGTGCGCTCCTTCAAACGAAAACAGTTTTCGGATCAGCATCGATATTCCTTAATGATCAGACGTCGTACGCTAGAGTCACTTAAAAATAATTCAGTCTCGTAGGAGGCAACCGGGACGCCACGCGCTTGCACGACTTGTCGTATTGAAAAAGTGTCCATACTTTTGCCTCTCCGACGCGCCATGTAGGCCGTAGGGAACAGCACGCGGACAGCAGCGCACCTATCACTTGGGCGTATTAGCGTTCCTGGAGCGCGCAGTGCAAAAAAACGGGTGACGGTTTGCGTTTGTAGCACTTAACTTCCTCTCAACACATTGCCACCCTAGGTGTTCACCCTCTCACAGGGCGAGAAGCCGCGCCGCCCGCGCCTTCGCCGAGCACGAAGCCGTCATGGTCGACGTCGAGTTCTTCAGCGCGTTGACGGACTCGCGTCGTAACGGTCCGATCCCCCGGGGAACCATCGTTCGACATCTGCAATCTTGCCGTCCAACATGTTGCGGTCAAGATCCACCACACTCCTCGCCTTGGGTACATCTGACTGACGCGGATAACCGTGGCCGCTAGATTGGTCCTATGCACTCGGCCAGCGGGCCGATCCAGCGGATAAACGTCGACCAAGTGGATTTCTGTCGTGCAGCACAGGCAGCCACTGCTCATCTACATGACAATGTCTTTGCGGCTACGGGCGCCCAGCAAGTGCTGGAGCCAATGTTTCCGAATTCTTTGCTCAGCTCAAGTGTTAACATCCCTTTTGGCTGCTGCAGCAATCGGTTCATAACTGTCGTCTTACCGCTTCCAAGAAGATCTGTCAGAAAGGTTAGTGGAATCTGGTCCATGGCGTCCTCGCCGAGTCGCGTGTCAAGCTTTCTAAGACTCTGCGCCGACACTGACTCGGCGGCTTGTCGGCCACGCTCTTGTGGAGCCCGCGCCAGTTGCAACGGACGTACTACGCCGCACCAACTCACCGCAAGCTCACGCCGCGCCTGCCTCTTCGGGCACGTGGCCACCCCAGGCTGGGAAGGGATCATCATATTCCGTCCACACCTGGGGGCCTTCCGCCATTTCAGCATCGGTGAGCAAACACTTATCGAGGCGCTAGCGCAGTGTCAGCTCATCCATGTCAACACCGATGGGCACGAACTCCTGACGTGCGTCACCAACGTTAGGCTCCCAATTGCGATTGATATACTTCAGTGACTCAAGATCGGTAGGCCAATGTGCCTTCGGCACCGCCGCCGACCAGAGACCAGCCATGCCGTGGCGGCACACCGCACCGGCCTGTGACCACGAGCCCCCATATGTGGTACGGCTCGCTAACCAGAAGAAACCTTTCGAGCGCACGACGCCCGGCCATTCACTGTTTGCCAGATCCCGCTTGGGATGCATCGGGCGTCCGTTGTGCGCGCCACACAAAGCTGCGAATGCTATACTTCTCAGTTTCCAGTGTATGTTCACCGCGTAGTTCCTTCAACCAGCCAGGCGCCTTCGGTGCCTCCTCGAAGTCGAAGAGCTTAGTATCTAAATACACGATCGAGTGATACGCGACCAAACGTGGGGACTTCGATCCGAGCACGGGGATTCAGACCGTGCAGGATGGTGGCCATTAAGCGTTCGCGATCAGGGCGATCTTATTGAGTACAATGACGTCGTAGAACTCGATCTGCTCGATCAGCAGGTCAACGACCGTGCGTTCGCCCTCATCACCGAGCGATTCGCCGCGAGACTGCAGGCTGTCTTGCGAACTGTAGTCACGAAGGAAGTTAGAGGCGCCGACCACGGTAACCATCGTATCGAGCCGTGTAGAATATCTGACAGGCTCTGGCCGCTCTCGTCGGCAAATGTGAACGTCTCGGCTACGGGAAGTGGTTCCGAAATACCTGTCGATTCGATCACGAGCTGATCAAAGCGTCGCTCTTTCGCAAGACGGTTGACCTCCAGCAGTAGATCCTCGCGCAGTGTGCAGCAGATGCAGCCGTTGCTCATCTCAACGAGCTTCTCGTCGGTACGCGAGAGTTGTGCCCCACCGTCTCGCACGAGCGCGGCGTCAATGTTCACCGCTCATGTCGTTGACGATGACGACAACGCGCCGCCCTTCCCGATTATTGAGAATATATAATTGACCAGCGTCGTCTTGCCCGCACCGAGGAAACCTGAAAGCACCGTCACCGGCAATCTTGCATCCATGAAATGAACTCCTTGTCTTTCTTGAGTATCAGGAAATATCAATTGCAACCATGACGCGATGACCAGCCGATCTAGCTGCTCCGCGCGACGGGACCGCGGCATGGTGGGCGAGCGGTCAAAGACAACCCGCAGCGCTTATCCGACCGCTGCTCGCCCTTCAAAAGGACAACGGCCAAGGTGGGAATGCGGCGCACTCCTCCGCTGTCGAGGATGAAGGCTAAGCCCGCCGAGTCAGCGCCGTGATTTCGATGCGCGATTCCACTGAGAACCGTCCAGCAACGCGCCCAAGCGTCGCAACGAGCAGCGCCCGCTTGCAGTCGAAGCAGAGGTTGCCCGTGGCGCGTCCCTCAACGTCGAGCGTTGGGTAAACACGCGGACGGCAAGCAGCAGTGTACGCCGGCCTACTCCGGCCGACGCGCACCCGACAGATTGAGATTAGAAGGTGGTACGCAGTCCCACCATGACGAGACTCGCGATGCATCGGCGCACGACTCGCTTCGACGCTGACCCGAACACCGTCGCGCGGCAGATTTCTTCACGGGCCTCGCGGTCGGCATTCGACCGTGCGCGGGTGCGCTGTTCGTGCTGATCGCCGCGCTCGATCAGGGGATTTTCGGCTTCGGCATCGTCTCAACGCTCGCGATGAGCGCAGGCGTCGCCATCACCATTTGCATCGTCGGACTCGCGAGCATAAGCATGAACCGCAAGCTCGTCATGCAGCCGCCGTCGAAGCGCGCCCTATTGCGCAATGCGCGCCGTCATCTGGCGCTCGCGCTCGGCTGGAAGGCGCTGGCGCTCGTGTAGTTCGTGCGGCGCACGTCACCGACGATAGGCGGCGCGGTCCGTTTTCACCACGCAATGAAATAACGTTGCATCGACCACTCGACTTGGAGGACATCTTGAATCTCATCTCTCGTGCAGCGCTCGCTGCGGCCTTGTGCATCTCGGTTCACGCAGCGGCGGCCGCACCCGTGAAGATCGTCGCCGCAGAAAATTTCTATGGCGATGTCGCACGCCAGATCGGCGGCGCGCATGTGCAGGTCACCAGCATTCTGAACAATCCGGATCAGGATCCGCATCTGTTCGAAGCTAGTCCGAGCGTGGGCCGCGCGCTCACCAACGCGAAAATCGTCGTCTACAACGGCGCCGATTACGATCCGTGGGTGGACAAGCTGCTCTCCGCATCGAAGGCATCGGACCGGCGCACCATCGTCGCGGGACAACTCGCGCACAAGCAGAGCGGTGACAATCCGCACCTGTGGTATGATCCGAGCATGATGCCGCTCGTGGCCAAGGAACTCGCGATGATGCTCGAAGCGAGCGATCCGTCGAACGCGGCGGATTATGCGAAGAACCTCCAGGCGTTCCTCGCTGCGCTCGAACCCATCGATGCGCGCATCAAGGCGATCAAGGCGAAATACGCGGGCACGCCCGTCACTGCGACTGAGCCTGTGTTCGGCTACATGGCAAAAGCGCTGGGCCTCAACATGCGCAACGAGCACTTCCAGCTGTCGGTGATGAACGACACGGAACCGAGTGCATCGGACACGGGGGCATTCGAAAGCGCCCTCAGGAATCACAAGGTTAAGCTCTTCATCTATAATAGTCAGACGAGCGACGGCGCAGCCAAACGCATGCTCGCACTCGCGAAGCAATCGGGCGTGCCAGTGCTCGGCGTGACCGAAACCGCGTCTGCCGGCAAGAGCTTCCAGCGCTGGATGCTGGATGAGCTCGCCGCCGTAGAAAAGGCGCTCGGGCATTAAGCGTAGATCGCTGCATCATGCGCACGTTCATCGCGTTGCTGATCGTGTGGATAAGCATCGTCGTGATGCCTATCCACGCAAGCGCGAACACGGCCGACTGCTCGCTCGGTACGCTGGTGATGGTCGTCGCGCATCTCGACGACGATCTGCTGTTCGTCAATCCTGGCATCAGCGGCAAGCTGAAGGCGGGTTGGTGCGTCACAACGGTGCATCTGATCGGCGGCGCGAACGGCGCGAACTTCGACTACGTAAAGCTGCGCGAGAAAGGCACGCGCCTCGCATATGCGCGCATGGCGTGCGTTGCCGACGACTGGACGGAATAGATCGTGACGTGCGCGGGCAAGTCCGTGCATCGCATGGTGCTGAAGCAGCAGCCCACCAAGTTGACGATGTCGAGTTGCGCATGCTGGGCGGCGCGGTGCGCGGCGGCAAGGTGCCGCTGGGCCTGATGTGGGATCAGGGCGAAACCATCACAACTTATCCGATGGGCAACGACGGGTCCAACGACACGCATTATGATCGCGCGGATATCGTCGCGACGCTGCGGCAGATTCTCGCGCCGGCCACGGCGATCTACACACTGAATCCCGATACGGTGTCCTTCATCGAGCATCCCGATCATATCTATGCTGCGCGTATTACGCGTGTGGTCGAGCAGAGTTTGAATCGCTCCGTACCGATCTCGTATCACGTCACCTATCCCACCGGCGGATTGCCGAAGAATCTCGGCGCCGATGCAACCCAGCACAAGCGCGACGAAGTGGCGTCGTACTTCGCCATCGACGGTGACGATAACGGCGAGCATGTCTTCGGCGAATCAGTGGGACGGCAACTGGGTCGCGCGCCGCTACTGGACGGAGGCGAACACGACCGACGCGGGCCTCGAGTTTCGTCCGCGTTCGAGCCAGCTCGTCAACGAGTATTCGAGCCAATGCCTGACGTCACCCGGACGCGATCGCGCGCCGATCCTCGCCGAATGCACCGGCGCTCGAACGCAGAACTGGCACTGGCAGCCGGTTCCGGCGCTGCCGGGCACGCGCAACAATTCGCAGCTCGTCGATGAATCCACGAAGCAGTGCGTCGCCGAACACGATGAGGTGCTAAGCGAAATGCCCGGCAATCGCGATGATGCAGCACAGAAGTGGACGCCTTGTGGGACTTCGGCCTCGTCTACACGCCGCTCAGCCATTGTCTCGCCGCGCACGACGGCGCGCTCGTCGCGAGACGCTGCTTCGCGCTGACCGCCGAATCGCGCTGGTCGCCCACGGCGCATTCGCAATGGACCGACCTGCGCCAGCAGGCTGCGATGTACGGCCATGTGGGCGGCATCGTCGACGGCGCGCGTCCGATCAGCACGGTGTATGTGCAGCGCCGCCGCGATGGTCCTGGCTTCAACGTATGGGTCGCGGACATGTCGCGTCTGCCGACCGCCGCGCCGTGGTATCCGAACGCCGCGCTCGATGCACACGCCGGCGCGCCAACCCCTGTAGCGGCGATACGCTATGCTTCGACAGCGCGCTTTCTGCTCGGTGATTTCGAAGGCACGGGCCGCGACGATCTGATGGTGATCGCGCCGCGCGACGGCGGCACAGCGTTCTGGCTGCGCAGCACGGGCACGCGCTGCGAGGCGCGGCGCTTGTGGGCTCAGACGTCATCGGCGTTGACGCCTGAACGCGCGCAGCAGTATGTCGCCGGAGGATTTCGACGACTCGGGCCGAAGCGGCGTCGCGATCGCGCAGAAGCGCGACGACGGCACGCTCGATCTGTGGGTGATCGCGAGCAATGGACTGAGCGGACGCCTGCGCTTTGGCTTGGCGCGAGTGGTTTGAATGGCAACGCGCGATTGCTTGCGGCGCATCTCGCGGACTCAAAAGCCACCGGACTCGTCGCGATCCAGAAAGCGGAATCGGCGATGTCGGTTGTGCAACTCGCCAGCACGGGCCATGCATTCGTGATGCGCGCGCAACGCAATACGTATCCGGAATTCGCGCCGGCGTTCGCCAAAGGTCGTAGCGGGCAATATCGACGTCGACAGCATCGACGATCTGCTCGTGCTTCAGCCCTCCAGCACGCGTCCGCGCATTCGCGTGTGGTGGATTAAAGGCGGCGCACCGTTCGGCGATGCAAAGGACATCGGCACGATCGACGAATCGCCCTACGCCGATGCCCCGCGCTCATCCGCCGTCACGGCACGCCGACATTGATGCTGTTCAAACGCGCCAACGCGAAACTCGGCGGCTTCTATTTCACGGGCGGTGCGCCGAGTCTGATCGGCTATGCGCTCGGGACACACGCCACACTCGGACCCGCGCAAATCTGGGGCGATCTGCCGGGGCTGTTCCCCGAGTCGCTGTGGATCGATATGCTGACGCAGTAGCGAATGCTGTGCCTCAACATGGCGCAGACGGAGATATGTCTGAAAACGCTCAGGTCTGACGCGTCTAAATATGCCGGCATCCCGCGCAATCCACGCGTCCGAACAGTGCGCTGCCCATCGAACCGCCGGACGAGTTTAGTTGAACGCTGAGCACGTTCCACGGAATCACGCTGTAGCGATGCGGGCTGTTGGGATCGGCGTAATAGACGTTGTCCTTATCGTTGATGCCGAAAATAACAATCGCGTGGAGTCTGCCGAAGCTGGACGTCGCGTCGTATTGATAGACGTATCCGGTCTCGGGAACGGGTCCGCAACGTAGTCCATGTCCATCGGCGCGGCGCCAGGGCGATAGACGCTCGCATACAGCGGTCCGTAGCGTTTGAGACTGTCTTCGACGAACGCGGCATCGAACGGTCTGGCGCCGAGCGTGACCGGCTGGATGAGACCCGGCAGAAACGCATCGAGCACGGCGAAGCGCGCATCCGATCCGGCGGCTTCCCACTTGGTCTTGAGCAAGCGCCATTGCGGGTGCTCCTTGCTCGCGCCGGGCGTGGCGAACAGGCAGTTGGCGAGGCTCGTCAGCACCGAGCGGTAATCGTGGGGCTTTTTGGATGCCGCGAGCTCGGTGATGATTTTGCGCGGTGCGTGCAGTTCGAGAGCCATTGCGCACGGTGGCTTTGCTCGGGGCCGATCTTGTCATGGAAGCGCGTCATCATCTTGACGGCGGTGTACCAGCAGGTCGGGCTCTGCTGGGCACCGACCGAAGGCAGGCTATAGCGGATGGCCATGTGTCGGATCCTCGATGGGCGATTGTGTTCGGAAGACGTCATGGGACGAGTGACTCGGTGGATGCGCGGCCAGTCTGTCTAGCAGCGCTTTGACATGTCGTTTGTCGATTTCCACGCGATCCGTTCGTCGTATCCATGAAGCAACGAAATTCCTCGACCCGGAAAACATCATGCGCAAGCTCATCGTTTCCGTTTTCATTAGTCTGGACGGCGTGATTCAGGGTCCGGGTGGCCCTGAAGAAGATCGCAGCGGCGGCTTCGATCTCGGCGGCTGGATCGTGCCTTATGCGGGCGAAGCCATCGGTCGACAGTGCATGCGCTGCTCGCGCAACCGTTCGAACTGCTGCTCGGACGTCGCACCTACGATATCTTCGCGGGCCACTGGCCGAACGTTCCCGCCGACTCGCCCAGCCGCGCCATCGCCGATTCGTTCAACAGCGTGCCCAAGCATGTCGCCACACATCGCGCTGACGATCTCGACTGGCACAACGCCATGAGCTGATAGGCAATCTCGCCGATGCGATGCGGCGCTCGTGCATCAGGACGGCGCGGATCTTCTGAGCTTCGGCAGCGGCGCATGGTGCGTCAACTGCTCGCCGTTGGTCTCGTGGACGATCTTCTCTTCATCTGCTAGTTTATCCCGTCATGCTCGGACGCGGTAAGCGCCTGTTCGGCGACGATGCGCAAGCGTCTTCGTTCACGCTGGCAGATTCGACGCGCACGAACGGCGGCGTGCTCATCAACCGCTACGTTCGCGATGGCGGGGTGAAAACCGGATCGTTCGAATAGCCCTCAGCCGTCGGTCGAGCTCGACACCGTTTCCCACGCATCGATCTCTCTTCGCCGACTGCCGCGAGCCTGTCTCGCACGAGTTTGAGCGCATCGCTGCCGAGCAGAAGATGCGCGGGGGCGGATGCTCCGCGTCGATCGCGGCGAGCATCGCACGGGCGGCTTTGGCGGGATCGCCCAATTGCTTGCCGCCCTTCTCTTTGCACGCCTGGCGGATGGGGTCGAAGATCGCGTCATAGTCCGCGATCGAACGCGGCGTGCGCGCCTCGAGCGCCCTGCCCAGTCGGTGCGGAACGATCCCGGCGCCACCGCAGTGACCGCGATGCCGAATGGCGCGATTTCCTTGCCGAGCGTGTCGGAGATGCCTTCGAGCGCGAACTTGTAGCGGAAAGCGAATTTAAATTGAGCAAAGTGGCTTCGCGCAACAGATGTGCAACGCTTTGCGACGTTTTACAGGGTAGCGTCGTTTCTCCCAAGAACGCAGGTTACCGATCCCCGGTCAAACCCCGACCTCGGCAGGAATGTGTCTGAGAGGGATATGACACATCTTAGGTACCCTACAAATCAATCCACGGCAGCGCTTCTCAATTAATGAGGCTTGCCAGGTCTTGCTATACGGCCATTCCGTACGCGCTTGCGTGGGCAGTCTCACGGATGGCGAGCTTTGCGAAGAAATTGATTTCCCCACAAAGTTCGAAGAATCGGTGCAACAGCTTGCCGAAGATCAAAAGAAACGCAATAATTAAAATCAATGCTTACGGCCCAATCCGCCCATTTCATGAATCGTCGATCTCGACGAACATATAGACGCTATGGTGCGGTCAATTTCGTCGTCCGCACGAGCCAGGCGATCGATCGTCGCGGCTCAAGGGAACCCTCGACGTCGTAACGCTTGCGCTTTTGCGGCTTCTTTGTCCGGTCTAGGATGACGCAGTTTGGACACCACGAGCCCCGGATGACAACTGCGGGCGTGGTTTGCCACACATGTCCCTGACTGCTTCCCATGTGAGCTTGACCTCGTTTCCCAGCGCCTCTGTCAATAAACAACGCCCACCGCGTACGGCCGCTAGTCGACTACGTCATTGATTTGGCACCGGGTGGATCCGAGGCGAAGGATCGTCATACTTCCACTTGATCGGCTTCGAATTTTTGTTGTGCTCGCGAATGTCGTGCATGAGCTTGCGATCGAAGTCTTTTACTGAAGTGAAGATGCCACGCGCGATCACATCACGCTGAATGCGCGAGAACCAGTTTTCCACACGACGAGT